>JBGPHY010000058.1:0-15251 GCA_041484625.1 Terriglobia bacterium
CGTACTGACCCCAGAAAAGACTATCGTGTGGCTCCTCTGATTACGAATTTCTGGGACAATGGTGGGTCCGTGGTTGGATATCAAAACATATTTGGATACACTCCAATTGCCCTCAAGTCCTATGTGGAGTTTGTATCTCATTTCGTCGGTGGTTTTGGACGCCGTCCAATATTCGACAGACCGCCGAATCTCAACTCACGTCTGCTCGATTTGCTGAGCGTCAAATACGTTATCGTGCAAACTCCGTTTTTGAGGGCGCACAATATCCAATTCCCATCCAGCAGATACGAATTGCGATACGACGATGGTTGGTACCAAGTTTATTACAATAGGAGTTTCCTCCCCCGCGTTTTCACTGCAGAAAAGGCTTTGGTTTTGGATGATCCCGAAATGACAATTTCTTTTCTGGAATCCCCAGTTTTTCGCCCGCGCAAGCATGTGGTAATTAATTCTGAAGACGCAAAAGCTGTTCCCGGCGGGTTGACAAACTCCAATCTCTCGTCATGGGTGGAAGGGGAGCATTTTGAGACTCGATCTAAGGTTGGAGGTGTAGCTAAGGTCCCCGCCGCAACGGGAGGAGAATGCATCGCATTTGGGTGGCAATACGCAACCTATTTGGCCGACATTCCCCATGCTCTTGCCAAAGCTGCTTTGGGGATGAGATATTCCTCAGCAGGAAGTGGGAACTCCATCATGGAACTCTCTCTCGATCAAGAGCCACAGCCCCGAGCGACTATTGAACTGTTGCCGACGGGAGGTTGGGGATTTCGGGGCAGCGATTGGGGATTCAAGATGGTTAGCATCGGATCGCTGAATCCAGGCACGCACCGGGTCACATTTCGCATCAAGAACAACTCACCTGTGAATCTTGACGGGTTCAGCATCGAAGAGCAACCTTTGGTATCCACGCAGGTTGAGAAAGAGGCCGAAATCGTGGATTCAGGGCCGAATCGTGTGAGAGTTCACGTGGAAATGAAAGCCCCCGGTTTTCTCGTCTTGACTGATACCTACTATCCAGGCTGGATGGCTTATGTCGATGGCCAAAGAAAAAAATTACTGAAAGCCAATGGGATCTCACGGGCAGTCTATCTTGAGGCAGGGCCACATTGGGTCGAATTCCAATTCAGACCGGAGTCTTTTTACTGGGGACTCGTCCTGACTTTCTTTACTGGAACACTTGTTCTAGGTGCTCTAGCCAACGAGTTCCGGACGAAGAAGAAGGGCTCATCGGTGTTCGACCAGCCCTAATGATTCCTGTTGGTTTGTCAGTTTCGGTGAGGATACTATTCCCTATAACCTGTTTCTCCTGCGGTCCGGCATGATTTGGCTTTACAGGCTGACACGATGTCTGGACTGGGGAAGATTCAGTTTTTGTTTCAACCTGTACGACTTTTTATATGTCACCGGGGAAAAGCATTGATCAGGTTTGCACCCGAGTAACAGAGGGCAGCCGTTCGAAAAGGACTCCCTCGGCTCCCGAAGAGGGCTGGAGTTGTTGACATGCCGTTTACGCCGAGTCTCATCGATTATGTTCTTCTTCTGGTTTTTGCTGTCCTCTTTCTCCTGAGTGGATGGGTGACAGGACTGTGCTTTTCGAGGAGTAACCGGGCTTTTGCCTTTTCACCGGGGCGATCGCCTGGAGCGGGAATCCCGGCAACAAGCACATCCGAGAGCCCGTCTCACGGCATCTGCCTATTGGAGTATTTCCTGCTGATTCCGGTTTCAGGGGTTCTGGTCACTTCCCTCCTGCTTCTGTGCACTGCACAACTCGGCGTGTTCCGTTTCCGTTTCTGGTTGGTGCTACTCTTCGTGTATACAGGCACGCTGCTGGCCGTCTCCCGCCGCCAACTGCGGGTTTGGGGAGGGCTTCCCTTTGCCGGCGGAGTAAAGGCAGGTCGAAGCGATTGGGCCATCCTGCTCATTCTTCTGGCGGCCTGGTGGATGTTTCGTCCCGTTGCGGAGTACCTGACCACACAACGAGACCCAGGAGAGTATGTCAGCATTGCGGTCAGAATCGCGGAAGCTGGATCTATTCGTTTGACCGATCCTGATTTTGCTCACTTCGATTCCCAAGAAAAGCAGAGTCTCTTTCTTCCGGTTGCGTTAGAACGCAGCCCGTATCCGGAAGTGATGCCCGGTTTTTACCTGGTTGATCCAATCAAAGGGGTCTTGCTGCCGCAGTACTTTCACCTTTTCCCTCTCTGGTTAGCCCTGGCCTTTAAACTCTGGAGGTTTCCAGGCCTGCTGAGCTTGAATGTCTGGTTCGGGATCCTCAACGCGGTCATATTGGTTTTGCTGGGAGAACGTCTTTTACGGAGCCGCTCAGCAGGATTGGCCGCCGCTCTTTTATTAGTGGTTTGCCCGGCTCAGTTTTGGATTGTTCGAAGTCCGTTCAGTGAAATCTTGGCCCAGTTCTTCCTGTTGTCCGGGATCTGGGCTTTGTCGATAGCGTTTCAGGAGAAGCACCGGGGCACAAGCCTCCTCGCAGGGTTGCTTTTTGGGCTGAGCCTGCTGGTACGGCTGGATTCTCTCCTGGTCGTGGTGACTCTTCTGGCCTTAGGGTTCTGGTCAGTCACTCGTCAGGGCCGACGCGTCTGCTCATTCCCAGTGGCGCCTTTCCTCTCCGGATTGGGGGCGATGGCCCTCTATGCGGCGTTGCATGCTATCCTCTTTGCTTATCCTTACTTTCGAAATATTGTCGACACCTTCACGGGTCGTCTCTCGGCTGGGTCGATCAACCACGGATTCCTGCAGGCTGCGCTGCTGGTTGGAGGGGAGTGGACGGCATTGATCGCCCTAGGAGCGGTACTGGTGCTGGCACTCGGGCGGGCGGCCAAGCTGCAACGACTCTTCAATCCCGCTAATCTGGAGCCTTGGCTTTGGACAGGTTCTGTGATCCTTTTGGCGGCGGGCTTCTTCTATGGCTATGGGATCAGGCCCCATTTAAACTCTGCCCGGGAACTGGTACCTCTTCCGCCTCCCCACACTGGGGCTGTCTGGTTGTTCAACGAACTCAACCTGCCTCGACTGGGCTGGTACATGAGCCCAGCAGGCGTGGTATTGGCCTTCCTGGGGGGGATGATTGCCCTTTACCGGCTGCTCCGACGGAAAGATACCATCCTTCTCCCGTTCCTCCTCCTCCTTGGTGTCGTTTCAGTTTTCTATATTTACAAATCTCGTGTCTTCCCGGATAACTATTGGGTCATTCGCCGCTATGTTCCCGTGGTCATCCCGGGATTTCAGCTACTGAGCGCTCTCGCCATCACCTCACTCCCTCGTCTCGGGGTGTGGCAGGGGAGGGCTCGACGGCCGCGATGGGAGGGGATCTACCGGTACCTTCTGACTGGCTTTAGCTTTGGTCTGTTCGGCTTCCTGGCCATTCGGCCCTTCTGGACCTTGAAGGATATCTGGGCCTCTCCGGAACTAAGAGGATCTGCTCGTCAACTGGAAACCCTGGTGGGGCTGGACAACGACGCCGACATCCTTTTGCTGGAACACGGAGAGTCCCAGGACTTCTTCTCCGGTCCCTTGAAATGCATCTTTCACAAAACAGTTTATCCACTGGCAAGCTGGACGCCCGAAGGATCCGAATTTGATCGATTGGCGGAAACCTGGCTCCAACAGGGCAAGCGAGTCTCAATCCTGGCCTCTGGGGAAAAGACCCGTCTGATCAGCCGGAAATTCCAGTTTGTGCCGCAATCCTTCTTTGAATTCCGCACCCAGTTGGTGGAATCCTGCTACGACCGTTTGCCCCGGATCATGGAAGAGCTTCGGTTAGCTCTACAGACATACTCGATTCAGCCCCTGGTCGAGTTGACATCACCAAGCTCTGTGACCGTAAACATTGGATTTGGCTTTGGGTTTGCATCCGATGGATTTCAGCGAACCGAGTTGACCAGTGCCCGGGAAACCTTCCGTTGGACAGGCCCTGACGCTTGGCTGGAGTTGCCGGCAATGGATCCTTCAGCGGATGCCCTCTTGATCATGCGCTTGGGACAGGATCTTCCTGAGCACCTGGATCTCGGGCCGGCGCGGGTTCTTCTGAACGGGAGACTCCTGGCCGAAACATCCTTCCGGGGGAAACTCCATGTGGTCACTTACCCTGTGCCTCGCAACTTTTTGAATCGGGGGCAAAAGAACCTCATCGAGTTTCATACTCGGACTTTCAATCCTGCCCGCCAGGGACTTAGTGACGACAAGCGGGAGCTGGGGATCATGCTGGACTCCGTAAGGCTTCAATCCCGGATTGCCATCAGTTCGAGGAATCCTTACCGGGTCTCCTTGAGTTCTGAATCTGGTGATGTGGACGGGATCTTGAGTGGATTCTATTGGAGGGGAGCAGATCTCTATCGCTGGACTGAACCAGTAGCCAGGATCTCTCTCCCGGTACCGATCTCGACGGATGAGGAACTGTCGCTCTCGATCCGCGCCGTCAAGTCCTGCCCGGATCCGGAGCGACGACAAGTGTTAACGGTCGGACTGGACGGAGTAGAAATTGGGAAGGCAGAATTCCAGGGAGTTGGAGACCAGTTCAGAATCTATTCCTTCCGGATTCCCCAAAAAATGCCCCGAACTTCTTCCCCTCTCATCGAACTCCGCGTGGATCCGGCCTGGACCCCGAAGAGTGCCGGGGAGTCGGTAGACTGGCGATCATTGGGTTGTGCGGTGGACTGGGTCCGAATCGGAGGGCCCGGTAATTAACTCGCGGAGGAACGCAAGTCCACTTCCATCGGTGCTGCACTCAAGAGACGAATAAGAACACGTCCTTGTCGCTGGCCAGGTCCCGGGCGGAAGGAGTAATAACGGATTTTGAATTGACATATATCTTCTCACCCTTCGCCAGAGCGTTCCGCACGTCTTCCTCACATACCAAGCGAACCACTGTAACGGAAGATTTTGGGGGAGGCCCTGCAGGGCCGGTCAGCATGGTCGACGGTGAGGTCCCGGTGGTCGACTGGCGATCCTTGCTGTAAGCGATCCGCTTGATATTGACCAGATGCAGGGGAGAAATGTTATCCGAAGAGATGTTCCCACCCATGGTGCCGCAACCGAGAGTCATGGATGGGAACAGGTTAGTCGTGTGGCCCACAGCCCCCAGCGCCGCCTGGGTATTGACTACGATCCGGGAGACCGGCTTGTGTAATCCAAATTGACGAATGATCTCCTCATTTTGTGAGTGAATGGCCAGGGTGTGTCCCAGCCCGCCATAATTCAATAGTTCAATGCACCGATCGCAAGCTGCATGCCAGTCCTTCTCCACATAAAACGCCAAGATGGGGGAGAGTTTCTCAATCGAAAGAGGATATTGACGGCCCACCCCTTTCAGGGTTGCCACCAGTACCCGGGTGTTGGCAGGGACGGTAACTCCGGCCATGCCGGCAATCACTGTGGCCGCTCGCCCGACAATCTGGGGATTGATGGCCCGGTTGGGGGTGACTACCAGTTTCCCCACGACGTCGATTTCTGCCTCGCTCAGAAAATAGCCTCCCTGAGCTTTAACCTCTTCCATTACGCTGGAGTAAATGGCTTCGTCAGTGACAATGGACTGCTCTGAAGAACAGAGGGTTCCGTTGTCAAAGCACTTCCCCGCAAAGACATCACGGACAGCCTTAGGTATATTGGCCGAGGATTCGATATAGGCTGGGACATTGCCGGGTCCAACGCCGAAGGCTGGTTTACCTGCACTGTAGGCGGCTCGTACCAGCCCCAACCCTCCAGTGGCCAGAATCAAGGCGGTCTTGCGGTGTTTCATCAACTCGTGGGTACCTTCCAGGGTGGAAACCGACATGCACTGGATGACTCCCTCCGGGGCTCCGGCAGCCCTGGCAGCCTCCATAAGAATCCGGGCAGTTTCCAGCACGCATTGAGTGGCAGCTGGGTGTGGGCTGAACACGATGCTGTTCCTCGATTTCAGTGCGATCAGGGCTTTGAAAATGGCGGTGGATGTCGGGTTGGTAGAGGGAATAATCGCAGCAATCACACCGACCGGGGAGGCAATTTCCACGATGCCCTTCTCCTGGTCTTCGCGGACAATCCCGGCGGTTTTGAGATCGCGGATCGCCAAATACACTGTTTCAGCGCCAAATCGGTTTTTGAGAATCTTGTCTTCTACTCTGCCAAAACCCGTCTCCTCGACGGCCATTCGGGCCAGACGCTCCGCCTCGCGCAACCCGGCTCTCGACATGGCCTGCACAATGGAATCAACACGCTCCTGCGAGAAGTCGGCGTACTGCCCCTGGGCTTGGAATGCTTTTTCCAGCAGGTCCCTGGCCTGCTGCATCGATTGAAGGTCTTTATCCATGCGGCAACCGTACCACCGAAGCGCCTCCATCGTCAAGGTGGCAGTAATTCTCCAAACTCATCGCCGCCTCAGGTGTTTGATGTGGACGAATGGACTTCTTGACAAGGTTCTTCTGAGGTCAATAGAATTGTCGCACTAGGATGAAGGAGGCAGGACACATTGTCCTTCGGGGCGAATCTCAGGCGGGAGCGGGAGTTGCGGGGGATCACCCTGGATGAGATCTCCCGGGAGACGAAGATCAGTGTTCGCTTTCTCGAAGCCATCGAGTTGGAACGGTTTGATCAGTTACCTGGAGGGGTTTTCCGACGGGCCTTTATCAGGACCTACGCCCGCTATATCGGGTTGAATGAAGAGAAGGTCCTGCAGGATTACATGCTGCAGGCAGAAGGATCGGAAGCAGGACTATCCTCCGAGGAGGTCATTGCGTCCAAGAAACGTGCAGTCGCACCGGCTCCCAGCTGGAGCACGAAGGTTACTTTCGGGCTGGTTGTCCTATTGTTGCTGGTGGCGAGCAGCCTTTGGTACCTTCAGGACTCCTCCAGGCGAAAGCGACCCGAGCAGGCCCAAGCCAAGACCGGTGTGACACCCACAGGACTACCTGCCTCACCTGCAATTCCTTCCAGTGGAGTTGGCGGTTCATCTGCACCGGCGCCGACAGCCGGGCAGGAGACAGTTATGTCTCCCCCAATGCCTTCCGTCCAATCTTCGTCTCTCCCCATCACTGGCCCGCCCGCTCCCGACCTGAAGGTCCTGGGTGAACTGGCAAAGAAGCCGGTAACTCCGGAGTCAGTCGCCGGGGCCGATTCCGTTAGCGGCCTGAATGCCGGAGACCTTGCCCTCAAGATTAGTGTTATCCAGGAGACCTGGATGTCCTTGGAGTCCGGGCAAAGCACTATCTATTCAGGACTGCTTTATCCGGAACAGTCCAAGACCTTTGCTCTCAGCAAACCGCTGAAGCTCACCCTGGGGAATGCCGGTGGTGTCCGTTGCCTGGTTAATAATAAACCCCTGCTCCCCCTGGGCAAACCCGGTGAAGTTCGGGTCCTGATGATCAGTCCCGAAAACTATCAGCAATTCCTTGCACCTGCCGAATAGAGAGAGTGATGGCAGCTGGAATCCTCACCAGACTCAAAGAAGGGCAGGTTCCCCTGGGGGTCCGTCAATCCGCAGCGCGAGGGGTTTTGCCTGTGGGGCAAGAGGAACTGCTGGGGATCCTTATCTTTCTCCAGAACGACCCTGATCCCAGGGTGCGGAAGACCGCGCTGGAAACCCTGAACAATGAATTCACGCACGACCTGATCAAGAGGATTGTCGCCAGCGACTCCACCCCCATTGAGGTCTTGGAATACTTCGGCCGGCCGCCGCTCCGTTCTCCTGAAGTTCTGGAAGCTCTCATTCAGAACAGAATTACCCCGGATTCTACCATTTCCCAGCTAGCGGACCGGGTGGATGCCAACCTCATGGAAGTGATCCTGATCAACTTGATGAGACTGCTCAGGTCTCCTTTCGTCCTAGAAGCCTTGGAGCGAAACCCCCATGCGACTCCCGACATCAAACGACGCCTGGGCGAGATCCGGGAGGAATTCTTCGAGAAGCGCAACACGTTCATTCCCATCCATCGGACCACCAGTGAAGAGCGGGAACTTGCCGGAATCATGGTTGGGCAGGAGGCCGCCGAGGAAAGCACCGCCCTGGTGATTTACAGCGAGGAACTGAAAGAGGGCGAAGATGTCATGGCGCTCACCCATCAGAGCCTGTCCGATGATGGGTTTGAGACCTTTGACACGATGGCCGGGCAGGATCGCCTCTCGACTATTCAGAGAATTGCCCGAATGACGGTGGCAGAGCGGGTCCAAACAGCCCTGAAGGGAACACGGGAGGAACGCATCGTCCTGATCCGGGATTCCAACCGCCTGGTAGCTTCGGCCGTGTTGGATAGCCCCAAATTGAGTGACAGCGAGGTTGAGTCCTTCTCCCTGATGAAAAACGTTTCCGAGGACGTCCTCAGGGTGCTAGGTGCAAAACGGGAGTTCATGAAAAAATATTCGGTGATCCACAACCTGGTGAAAAATCCCAGGGCTCCCATCGGAACAACCCTCACCTTGCTCAACCGGATTCTGGTCACTGATCTGAAATCACTTACCCGCAACAAGAATATTCCGGAAGTTCTTCGGAAATCGGCCCAACGACAATTCCAGCTCCGTACCACGAGCAAGGGACACAAGTAGTTTCCTCACAACTCAAAAGCATGGTATTTTCATCGTCTTCCACGTAACATGGGATGCGCGCCTAACCACCAGGACAGTCGGGTCCTGAAGTGCGGCAGGGACTATCATTGCCTTGCGAGACAAGATTTATCTCATTAGCTTTCTGCTGGCTGCTACGCCTGCTAATCGCGGGTTTGCAGGCTCCCCAGTGGATGCTGCGGATTGCCAGTGTGACAGTGACCTCCTCCGTCTGTGTGATGCTGGCTGTCCTGCTGATTCACGTCCGTCAATTCGGCGGTTACACCAACGTGGTACTGGCCAGCCTGCTGATCAACCTATGGTCCGAAGGACTCATCATCCTGGCAATCGTCTTTTCGGTTTTGACTGGGTTTGAGAATGTCTTCACCCGCCCGGAATACTTAATTGGAATCGACAGCCCCCGCCACCTCCGACATATTTATGGGCATCTGACCTTTGGAGTCGGCCTGGGAACTCTCTCCGGATCAGCAGTCGGATGCCTCCTCCTCTGGCTATTGCGCTCCCTGATTCCGCTTTCAAAGCAAAAGCGGCAGGCCGTAGGATGATCATTCCGTTTGAAAAGCCTCTGGCTCAAACCATAAGGTACACTGTCCGTGGCTATCCATGCGAATCTCAGGGTTTCTGTGGCGCTTGCGGTGTGGACCGGAGTTGTGCTACGTTTGAACTTTTTTCAACCTGCACCGGAGCTGCATGAGTAACTGTTTCAAGGGGGGTGAGGTATTACACCACGAATGATCAAGGCTATCAAAGGGACCCGGGATATTCTCCCGCCGGAGACCGCCTTGTGGAATCGTGTCGAATCGACGGCTAGGCAAGTCTTTACTCTTTACAGCTACGCCGAAATCCGAACACCGATCCTCGAGGCCACCGAGCTATTTGCGCGAGGGGTGGGGGAAGAAACGGATATTGTCTCCAAGGAGATGTACACTTTCGAAGACCGGGACGACAAGTTTCTGACGCTCCGGCCGGAAGGAACGGCTCCCGTGGTCCGCTCCGTTATCGAGCACCAGCTGCATCAGGATTCCAGCGTCCTGAAACTCTATTACCTCGGCCCCATGTTCCGTCGGGAACGCCCGCAAAAAGGGCGTTCCCGTCAATTCCACCAGATTGGCGCAGAAGTTTTGGGCTCTGACAACCCGGCCATTGAGGCTGAGGTGTTGGAGATGTTGCAGTTGTTCTTGGACCGGATTGGCATCCAGGGCCATACCCTCTGGGTCAATTCGATCGGATGCTCCCTTTGTCGTCCGCGCTTTTTGGAGAAACTGAGGGAGGAGTTGGTGCAGAAAAAATCTCTTCTGTGTGGCGACTGTCAGCGGCGCATCGAGACCAACCCGCTTCGGGTGCTGGACTGCAAGGTGGCGGCTTGCCAGCCGGTTATTGACTCGCTTCCTGCCATCACCGGTTTCCTCGACGCGGGATGCCAGGAGCACTTCGAGAAGTTTCAGGATTACTTGCGACAACGGGAGATCTCCTTCACGGTGGTTCCCCGCCTGGTGCGGGGGCTGGACTACTATACCCGGACCACCTTCGAAATCACGAGTCAAGCGCTTGGAGCTCAAAACACGTTAATAGGCGGGGGTCGATACGACGGCCTCTCCGAAGCCCTGGGCGGACCGCCGATCAAGGGTTTTGGGTTTGCATTAGGGTTGGAGAGGCTCCTCCTCGTATTGCAGCAGAGTGTTTCTTCTGGTGAGGAAAGTGAACCCCGCCTCATGCTGGTTCCGCTCGGTGGAACCGCCTTTGCCCGGGCGGCCCTGTTGGCGCGGGACCTTCGCGGAAAAGGGATCCGGTGTCACCTGGATTTTGAGCCCCGTACCCTGAAGAGTGCCATGCGCCAAGCCAATCGGCTAAAGGCGCAGTTTGTACTCATGATGGGAGATGCAGAACTCGAGAGCGGCAGTTATCCGCTAAAGAACATGAGTACCGGGGAACAACAGCAGGTTCGTTTAGACGAGCTGATGGAGAAACTGGGCGGAGTTTGAAAGGGAAATAACAAAAGTCTGCAAATAGCCTGGAATCTCACCCCCGCCACGGGGAATCTGAGTGCCGGGTCGTCTGAGGGGGAACGCGACAGAAGGAGCGCGCCTGAAAGCATCACTCAACTGGGCAGGATCTAGAAGTCGAGATCGGGAAATGATGGGAGAGAAACATTGGCATTAGATTCACTCAACAGTTTAGATCGTACCCACAGTTGCGGGGAACTCCGGCTCGAGCATTCCGGCACGGAGGTAGTTTTGATGGGCTGGGTCGCTTGCCGGCGGGATCTGGGACACTTGATATTCATCGACCTCCGGGATCGGGAAGGAATTACCCAGATTCTCTTCAATCCGGACGTCTCGGTCGAAGCCCACGAGAAAGCCCAAGGTTTGCGATCGGAGTTTGTTATTGCGGCAAGGGGTAAGGTCATCCGACGCGAGGAAAACACCGTCAACCCGGAGATCCCCACCGGGCAGGTGGAGGTGCTTGTCGAGGAACTTCGGGTCCTGAACGAATCTCGTACTCCTCCTTTCCCGATTGAAGACGACATCGGAACGTCAGAAGATCTCCGTTTGAAATATCGCTACCTGGATCTCCGCCGATCGCGAATGACGCGGAATCTCAGGTTGCGCCACCGGGTTACCATGGCCGCGCGCCGCTATTTGGATTCCCAGGGGTTCTATGAGATCGAGACTCCCTTCCTGACCAAGTCCACGCCAGAAGGGGCTCGGGATTATCTGGTCCCCTCCAGGCTGTATCCCGGAGCCTTCTATGCATTGCCGCAGTCTCCCCAGATTTTCAAACAGCTGCTGATGATTGGTGGCATGGACAAGTACTTCCAGATTGTCCGGTGTTTCCGGGACGAAGACCTGCGAGCCGACCGCCAACCGGAGTTCACCCAGGTTGACATTGAAACTTCATTTGCCTATCCCGGCAGTATTTTTCGTTTGGTCGAACCCCTGTTGGCGGAGATGTTTTCCGTTGCCGGGATCCAGATTCCAATTCCCTTTCCGCGCATGTCTTACCGTGAAGCCATGGGCCGGTATGGCTCCGACAAGCCCGACATTCGGTTTGGATTGGAGTTCGTGGACTTCAGCCCCTTGTTTGTAGGGACTGAATTCCTGCCATTCAAGAATGCCCTGGAGAAAGACGGCCAAGTCAAAGGCATTTGTGTCCCCGGATGTGCCGGCTATTCCCGGAGACAGCTGGATGACCTGACTGCCGTGACGAGGATATTCAGAGCGAATACCCTGGCCTATGTGAAGGTGCTGCCGGAAGACATTCAGTCTCCGCTGATCAAGAACTTGGGGGAAAAAAAGTGTCGCGACATGGCAGACGCCGCAAATGCCAGGCCACAGGACCTCGTGCTGATAGTCTCCGGAAGTCGGAAGGTCGTGGCAGAATCGCTCGGCGCCGTCCGCCTGCAGGTGGCCAAACAAGAAGGGCTTGTCCCTGCTGATCTGTACCGGTTTCTGTGGGTGACCGAATTTCCCATGTTCGAATTCGACGAAAAGGAGAAGCGATTCGTGGCTTGCCATCATCCGTTCACCTCGCCCGTAGAGGAGGACATAGATAAGATTTTTTCTGATCCTCCCAGTGTCCGGGCCAAGGCCTATGATCTCGTTTTGAACGGCATGGAAATTGGCGGGGGCTCCATCCGAATCCACCGCAAAGACATCCAGGCGACAGTCTTTAAGGCATTGGGTCTGACTGACAAGGAGGCACGGTTGCGCTTCGGGTTCTTTCTGGAATCCCTCGAATACGGGACACCGCCTCACGGGGGAATCGCCCTGGGCCTTGATAGAATCGTTATGCTGCTTGCCAAGGAAAAATCCATCCGGGATGTCATTGCCTTTCCCAAGACTGCTCGCGCTGTTGACCTGATGGCCGAATGTCCGACGCCGGTCGATCAGAAACAGTTGGATGAGGTAGGAATCCGGATTCTGGGGAAAAGGGCTGACGACGAAGTATAGGCAGGTCGACAAGGGAAACCATAACAGTCACTCTGGCGTTGCGGTGATGAACGAGCGGCTATTTTCTTTAGTTGTCACTCCTGGGCTCAAGCTTGCTAACACCTCTGATTGAACGCTCTTCACTCACCCCACATCAACATCATCACTATGTCCAAGATTCGAGTCTTGCCGGAGGCTCTGGCCAATAAAATAGCGGCTGGCGAAGTGGTGGAACGCCCGGCTTCCGTCGTCAAGGAACTGCTGGAGAATGCCATTGATGCCGGCGCTTCTGACATCGAGATCGACACTGAAGGAGGAGGGAAGCGGCTCATCCGGATCCAGGACGATGGTGAGGGGATGACCGAAGATGATGCCCTCCTTGCCTTTGAAAGGCACGCCACCAGCAAACTGATGAGGGCGGAGGATCTCATTGAGATCTCGACCCTGGGTTTTCGGGGGGAGGCACTCCCCAGTATGGCCAGCGTAGCCAGGCTTCTGCTGGAAACCCGCCATGAAAGTCGTGAGATAGGGGTCTCGGTCGAGATCGTTGGCGCCAGGCTGTCAGCAGTCCGGCAGATTGCCCGCCCGCGGGGAACCACGGTGGCTGTTCGCGACTTGTTCTTCAACCTCCCCGCCCGCAAGAAGTTCCTGAAGTCAGAGAGCACGGAACTCAGCCACATTGTGAATTTTGTCACCCAATACGCGCTGGCCCATCCGGAGGCCCGGTTCCTATTGCGAAGTAGCGGCTCTGAGTTGTTTCAATTCCAGCCGGTTTCGCAATTGCGGGACCGCGTCTTCCAGGTGTTTGGAGGGGAACTGTTAAAGCAGTTGATTGAGATCGAGGGCCACGTCCCCATTTTCATCCAAGACGACGAGGAACCCCCGCCTAATACAGTCACGGCAGAGCAGCTCCGGGTCCATGGTTTCATTTCCAAGCCCGAAGTCCGCAAGCTCAACCGCAATTCTCTGTACTTTTTCGTGAACCGGAGGATGGTACGGGACCGCATTATTCTCCATGCCATTGGCGAGGCTTACCGAAACATCCTTCCGGCCGACGTATATCCAGTGGTGCTCCTGTTTATGGAGATACCCTATCGGGAAGTGGATGTGAATGTTCATCCTTCCAAGACCGAAGTACGATTCCGACGTCAGGCCCTGGTGCACGACTTCTTGAGAGATACCGTTCGCAAGGCCCTGATGGAAGCGAGGCCACAAACTCCCTTTACGCCGCGGGCTGGCAGGCCGCCCGGGAATTGGGAAAGTACATTTGACTCCCCCCCCGTAGAAGCCCTCAACCTGGGTGGATATGCCGGAATGTCGAGACCCCCACTTCCCCCCCGGCAGGCTTACCTCCCCGAAGGCACTTCTCTAGACGCCAATTCTCCTGCATCATCGGAAGCGTCCCCCTGGGTGTTGACTCCACCCACTCCTTTGTCGGAAACCGGGCGCTTCCCTTTTTCATTCCAGGACAGCCTTCAAGTCACTGCTCCACCCATAGGCACGGGGGACCCTGTGCTGGAGCCATCCGGGGGCTCCTCCAGGCAGAGAGATACGGTGTTGCCTCCCGGCTCGCCGGGAATTATCCCCCTGGGACAGATTGAAAATAGCTTTATCGTTGCGGCCGATAGCGGCGCCCTGCTGATCATCGATCAACATGTGGCCCATGAACGAATACTTTTTGAGAGGGTGTTGCGCCAGCGCAACGAGGGGAGGGTGGAAAGTCAGCGACTGTTGTTGCCCATCATCGTGGAATTAACTCCTCGGCAGCAGGTCATCCTGGAGAACATTGCTCCGGAACTCTTGGCCTGCGGATTTGAAGTGGAACCCTTCGGAAGGAAGACCATAGCGGTGAAGGCTGCCCCGGCTGACCTCACCGCGACGGAAATCGAACACCTCTTGAACGAGTTGCTGGAGTCCCTGGAGAAAGAGACGCAAGTCGTCACTCTGAACCGGCTTCGAGAGAAAATTGCCGCTTCCATTGCCTGCCATGCTGCCATCAAGGTCAATACACAACTCGATCATTCCAAGATGGTGTGGCTGATTGACGAACTGTTAAGAACCCAATTCCCCATGACCTGCCCTCACGGCCGACCCATCATTCTTCGTTACGAGAAGAACGAGATTCTGAAGGCCTTTAAGCGAATATGAGCCGTCAAGACGCCAAGAGACCATCAGATGAAAACGGAGGAAGGTCGAAGCGGACTGGGCTGCATCGTCTCTCTCGCGGAAACAGTCATGCCCGGGGACCCAGGGCGTGGGCTGAACCCCATGCCTTCCTATTGACTTCGCGGTGTTATTTTCTCGTCGAGTTGAGAGCAGGGTTCTTCAGGAGTTGCACGATCCGGCTGGCGATCTCAGCACGAGCCTGGTAAAGGTGATCGGGATCAGGATCCCATTTCCACCAACTGGCCCCGATCTTAGAAACCACCCGGTTCAGGAAAGCAGTGTCTCCCAAATTCTCCAGGAACGCAAAATAGGCATAATCCTCCATCCCTTCGCGCAGGATCTTCAGACGGAGACTGGCTACGGGTCCCTTGATTCCTGCTTCGGTACCGGGATAAAAGAGGAAGCCTTCCCCGTTATATCGGTTTCGAAATGCTGGATCGGTCCAGATATCGCGGGTGGGATTATCCCACTGCACTGTTGACCAGTAGAGGAGGCCTTTGATTCCGTAGTTCCAGTTCACCCAAAGAGGCAGGCGGTAATTGAGAGCCGGGAAATCAATCTGCCAAGACAAAGAGAGAAGTCCTCCCACCTTGGGGAATTCAGGGTGAA
>JBGPHY010000059.1:0-15227 GCA_041484625.1 Terriglobia bacterium
GGTTTCCTTGACACGAGCACGCAATTGATCTTCTCTTGAATCTCTTTGAACTAGCTGTGCAACTGACGATACCTACCAGGCACAAGCGCATCCAGGTTTCTGATGATCTGCATAACGCTGACAGAGACAACGATGAAGGCAGATTTCACAAAAGACATCCCAAAAGGCTGGCTTCCCCGGAGAGCCTGCTCCATGTCGGACATAATCTCCAATGCCTTGTTGTTGGCGTTGAGGAGCAGCTTGAAGTGATGATATCTAGACTGGAAGGTGCGCCTCAGTTCTTCTAGGTCGTCCTTGGTTGGCTTGTGCTCTTTCTTGCTGGGCACGATCTTTCTCAAAAACTGAGGAACCTTGATCATTGGCACTCCAGGATTGCGAGAACGAGGGGGCAGATACCCTTTCTTGCGCTCCCGACGGCGCTCCAGAGCAGGATCGGGGGGGAGGCCAATTGTGTTCTCCCTCATACACCTGAATGGCGAAAGAGCAGAACGGTTTCGATTCTTGTCTAGCCTGTCCCAGCCTAAACCTCTTTTTTGGAACTGGCCTTCATCTTCATTCCCAATCCATTGAATAAATAAAGGACCGCATAGCCCCACCAAAGTGTGTAGAGGACATAGAACAACAACGCCCCCGCCAATATGCTGGTATTGGAGCTCGCATTCTTCGGTTCGATCCCATAGAAGTTGTAGGCAACCTCAACACCCTTCATTGTAACGTCGTGCAGCATTGCGGCCGTGTCGAACCTGCCCTTGCTCTCCAACACCCTTTGCATCTCCTTAAGAATGTTCCACCAGGCAAACAGGGTTTGCCGATCCGCATACCCATATTTGGACACGATTTCAGTTCCCCGGTTATGGAATACCGCTTCCGCATCCTCAATGATCGCGCCCGCCAACTGGCTTAAATCGCCAGTCGCTTTTAATTGAAGACCGTTTTCTTCCGTTTTCACGCCTGCCCTGTCGAGCAAGGTCCTTGCCTTGACTGCCAGATCATCGTTGTTGAGCGTGATTTTCACTTCGAACGTCGAGCCGCGGTAGCCGTCCACTTCTCTCCGCAGGGCTTCAAACTGATTGCTCGAGCCCTTCGCGATGGAGTTGAAGAGCCTGTCGGAAGCCTCGAAGGTATTCAGGCCGCCCCGAAGAGGCAGAAACATCAATATGAGAACGATTAAAAAGGTAAGAGCCATTAACGCGCCAACCAGGAATGTCTTCTTTTCTATAATCAACATTCCCTATGCCTCCCTTCTCAGAACCTTCATGTTTACCAAGAACTCGCGGAGAACCCAGACGGCGAAGATTCCGATGACAATAAAGAAGATCCAAGTCCCGGCCGTGTCGAGGATGCTAGTGACAGGCTGGGGGATGCCGATGAGCTTCATCTCCGAGAGCTTGGCGGGCAAAGCAAAGAGCCGGTTGATGAATCCGGCCAGAATCGTTACGGCGTAAAAACCTCTGAGGTAGATCCCTCTGACGACTTTAGTTGTCAGAGCCCCGAGCTGTATTCCGATCAGGGAGCCCAGGAGCATCCCCATGGCCAGGGTGTAGAAGATGAAGCCGTAGATCGCATACTGCGTGATACAGGCATACCCTGCCGTGAATATGATCTGAAGAATATCCGTCCCGACCGTCGTAAAGGATGAGACACCCAACACGTAAATGAACATGGGGAACGTCAAAAAACCGCCGCCCACTCCCATGATTGACGCAGCCAGCCCGACAATGGCGCCGCAAATGACAACAAAAACCGCCGGGATCTTCTTGCCACCAGGCACGAGGTCTTCGTCAAAGGTGATGAGTGGCGGGATCCTGGCTGATTGCAGTGTTGCAGTGATGCCTTTCTTGGCTGAAGCTGCCACAGCACCCCTCGCGCTCTCTCCCGGGCGCGCGCCCACGACACCGGGAGCCTTTTTCAGCCTGAGAAAATCGACCAGGGCGTAGAGGCCCAGAAACCCCAGCAAAATCACATAGACAATATTGATGAAAGTGTCGCTTAAAAGGGGGTTCTTCTCGTAGAGCTTTCTATTGAGTATCCCCCCAACAGTCGAGCCGAATGCGGACCCGACCAGAAAGGCCATCGCGAGCTTGCCAGAAACATTGCCCAGTTTCTTGTGGACCGTTGTGTTCATAATGGCTTTGGCGAAGATGTGAAATAGGTCAGTGCCAACTGCAAGAATACCCTTGACGCCCACGCTCATCAGCGCCGGCGTGATGATGAACCCGCCCCCGGCGCCAATACAGCCGGTTATCAGCCCCGCGCAAAGGCCGACCAGAGCGGACACAAGAAAAATCAAGGGCGTATAAAAAGCCGGCGTGTAGGCTCCTCCCAGAACTGGCGGGAGGTCTGAGGCCAGTGCCACCCACAGCGGCAAAATGGGGAGCAGCATCAGGAGTAAGATGCGGCGACGCTTCCTGCTCCTGACAATGTTGTCCGAGACCCAGATCTCCCAACTTGCATGGGCTACCCAGGCCGTTTGGATAGTCTGGTAGAGCGTTCTCAATCCGATCCTCATCATGTGTCTCCATCACAGTGACGGTATCCCGTGTTTGAATCTGGCCCCCTGTTGTCGTCCTCAACAATCTCTCAGCAGAGCCTTTGTGAGCCGTAAAGCGGCCGCCTCCTTCCCCGCCTTAGCTGCCTGGGAAAAAGGCCTTTCCTGAACTTTGTTCGGTCATCGACTTTTTCTGGAAAGCATCTTGCATCCTGTACAGGAGTTCGTCGATTTCAACCGGTTTGATCATGTAATCGAAGGCTCCCGCTTCCATCCCTTCAACGGCCGCTTCCACGTTGGCATGTCCGGTCAACATGATGACTTCGACCAGAGAGCTGATCTTCTTGATTTCTCTTAGTGTCTGAAGGCCATCCATCCCAGGCATCCTCATATCGAGGACCACGACGTCTATAGGAGTTTCCCGAATCCTAAGGAGAACTTCTTCACCGCTGTTGGCCACCACGAGCCTTAACTTACGCTTCCGGAGTCTCTTGGTCAAAACTTCAAGAAAATCCTTCTCATCGTCGACTAGCAAGACACTCATTTCATCCATCGGCCTCGCCTCCCTGTCTTGATCTGCTCTCTAACAACTCTCCTAAGTCCGCCGCGAGGTGATTTCCTTGATGCGGGCCTCCATGATCTTTTGCTCTTGCCTGTGCTTTCTCCTCCTGGCTTTCTCAATTTGATCTACCAGTTGGCCGATGTCGCACGGCTTCAAGAGATAATCGAAGGCCCCCAGTTTGATCCCTTCGATGGCGGACTCAACTGTGGTATGGGCGGAGAGTAAAATCACCTCCAACAATGGACGGGAAGCTTTGATTTCCCGAAGCGTCTCGATCCCATCCATTCCCGGCATTTTCACATCCAAGACCACGATATCGATGTCTCTTTTCCGCTGCAGTTCTCGAAGCGCTTGCTCCCCGCTGAAAGCGGCCAGTACCTGCAAGTTTCTCTTAGCCAAGCGCCTCTGAAGAGCTTCAACAAAGGGGACTTCGTCGTCTACGACCAGCACAACCGTCGGAAAGGGTACCAGCGCAGCAGCCCCTGGCGGAGGTTCTTGGTCAAGAGACAGCCCCTTGGCCGGCTCGAAGGGGCTCTTGGGCTGCTCTTCCTGTCTTCGCCAGGGGATACGCACATGAAACGTGGTTCCAGCCCCAACCACGCTGTCCACGCTAATTTCTCCACCCGTCTTTTCGACCAGACCGTAACAAATGGAGAGTCCGAGTCCAGTGCCCTTACCGACCGGCTTGGTTGTGAAGAACGGGTCAAAAATCTTGTCCAGGTGGGCCTCTGGAATGCCATGTCCGTTATCAGTTACATCGATCACGACCTGCTCCCCATCCAATCGTGTGGTGATGTCGATTTTTCCCTCTTCCGGAGCCAGCGCATCTATGGCGTTGTTGATCAGGTTGGTGAGCACTTGCTGCATTTCCGAGGGGGAGAGTCGGCAGTTGGGAAGGGGTTCCGTGAAGTGGGTCGCTATCCTCATGTTGCCGGACCGCACCTTCATCGCATAAGCCTTGACCACTTCACTGACCAGATCGTTGACCTTCACCTCCTCGACCTTGATGCTTGTCTTCCGGCCGAAACTCAACAGGTTGTGAATGATCGCTTTGCACCTTCCTCCCTGGGTCTTGATTTGTTTCAGAGCTCTCTTGAATTCTTCCAGATTCTTACTCTCCTGAAATTCCTCTTCTTCCAGAAGGTCTTCAATCCACCCCGCCTCTTCAACCATGATCGCGATTGGATTGTTGATCTCGTGTGCAATGCCGGCAGCCAGGTCGCCCAGCAGGGAAAGTTTTCCCGTTTGCCTGCCGTCTTCTTCCCTAGAACTTTCTGTCCTTTCCGCCTCACCCAGAAGGTGAGCCTCTATGTTCTCTGCGGCGGCAGTCGTGACGGACGGTTGTGTCTCTCGTGGCACATCCATCAAACCCATTGGGCGAACCCGGGAAGACCTTCTGGCCAAGTACCAGCACAGGGCAAAGCCCAGGATCAGAATCCCCAAAACGCCTAGAGCAAACATCATGACGCCTGAATCTCCTGCGGGGAAGCGGCGGTGGAGCGAGGCTGCTTTCCACTCTCATAGTATTGTGGAGCCGAACCGGCATGAAACGGAGTGAGCACATTTCCTGGCAACCAGTTCAAGCTATCCTGGGCGGGCAGCGGTCGTTTCAAGAATGCCACCTCGGGAGTGCTTCTGAAGCTGCGGGAGAGCGGCAGCATGGAGCGCAAACAGGCGCTATTCTACTTTGCTCTTAACCCAATCCGCAAGGACTCAAGGCAATTGGAGGTATTATTCCTCCCTGAAAGGGCACTGAATGGTTCAGTTATTGGTGGCAACAAAAGCAAACGAAGGGGCAAGGGGCTGCTTTCTTTTCTTGTCTCCTGGCGACTATTGCCCATAACAAGGGCGGTTTTTTCAGGTTTACTTGGCCGTAGTAAAAGAGCCACAATCAAGAATCTGGTCATAGATTCACGTCAGGAAGGGGCTGGCCATGCGACAGGAAAAAAGGGCGATGGTACTGGACGACGAGCCTATCGTAGGGGACCGGCTGAAACCTGTCCTTGAGAAGGAGGGTTTCGCCGTTGAGGTGTATACGGATAGCACGCAGGCTATCGAATGTCTCAAAAACAAAACGTTTTCGGTCCTAGTGACCGACATGAAAATGCGAGGCCCTTCCGGAATGGATGTGTTGCGCTTCGTTAAGGAGTCCTCTCCGTCGACACAGGTCATCATCATCACTGGGTATGCGACCATTGAGACTAACTATGAGGCGCAAGCCTTGGCTGCCTGCCATTTCATCGCCAAGCCTTTCAAGATGAAAGATCTTGTCAAGCTTGTCATCAAGGCTGCAAAAGCATAGCGGCAGTCCGAAGTTTGGTTGCTCCTCCGACCAGACGCTTCAGACATGCTGTGTCGGACACTACCTTCTGCAGATAGCCACTTCCCGTCGAATGCTGCTACTACCCCAAAGCTCTGGGAATCCAACGTTGCTAACCCGATAATCCCGTGCAGTCAACCTAATCTGCAAGGGTCAGCCGTGGACGGTTTTTCTCCCACTCAGATCGGGTATCATTGCGGCAGGCAGGAGAACGATGAAAGTGCTGCCGCGCCCGGAATTACTCTCGACCTTAATATCCCCTCCGTGCTGGCGCACAATCCCGAGACTGACCGAAAGTCCCAGCCCCGTCCCCCTTGACTTGGTGGTAAAGAAAGGGTCGAAAATGTAGGGAAGGATGTGGGGAGGAATCCCTTGTCCGTTGTCTGACACCTGCACATGCACATAGCCGGGTTCGCGGGCGGCCGCGGCCGAGATCGTCACTAAGCCGCCCTTGCCAACGGCATCCACTGCGTTCAGAAGGAGGTTGAGGAAAACCTGGCTGAGTGACTGCTTGTCTCCATGGATTGAGGGAAGGTGGTCTGGGATTTCGATCTGCAGCCGAGCCCCGGACAGCTTGATCTGATTGGCGGCTAGGCTGCCTGTTCTGTGGAGGATTGCACCCAGATCCAGTTTCTCAGTAGTTATTTCCTGCTCGCGGGCGAAGTCCAGCAGGTTGCGCACGATCTTCTGAGATCTTTCCGCCTGCTCCACGAGATCGTTCACCATGTCCAGGCGCTCCGCGTCGGACAGCCTGTGGTAATCCTCCTTAAGCATTTCTGCTGTGAGCGTGATGTTGTTGATGGGGTTGTTCAACTCGTGCGCTACTCCGGAGGTAAGGGTGCCTACCGCCCTGAGCTTGTGTGACTGGACGAGCACCTCCTGTCGATGAGCAAGCTCTTTCATCATGATGTTGAGAGCGACGTTCAAGTTGGAGAATTCGTCCCGGTAGCGACGTGCGGGCTTCAAGGGAGTGAAATCGCCCGTAGCGATTCGCTGGGTGGTGGCCATCAGGCGGCTCATCGGTCCCAGCATCTGGCGAGCAAGAAAGTTCGTAATAAACACCATGAGGACCAACAGTGCGATCAGGAAGACCACAGGCAGGCGTTTGAAGAGAGGAAGGGTTTGGTTCACACGGGTTCGCTCTTTTTGAGCCAGATCGAGTGCGAAGGAGACCATTTGAGACCCATGGCTCCTGAGCTCTGTCTCGATGGCAGACCGCTCCTGGGCGAGAAGCGCGGAACGATCCTCTTCCCTGTGCGTGAGGCGTTCGATTAGGGTCTCGTAGCGGTTGAGATGCTCTCGCATGCGCTGAAGCTCTCCGGCGGTCAGGATCTGAATGGTTTCCGTTTCATCCGAAAGCAGCAGTCTGCGGGCGTTGGCAACGTGCTCCTGGACGTCCTGAAGGTTCGTGCCGTAGAGGAAGTAGTTTTTCTCAAAGCGCCTCGCTTGCTGGATCTCCATCGTATATCGATCCGCCAGTTCGAGGAAACGCAGCCGGGTCTCAAGCTTCGAGAGCATGAACCAGGCCGCGATGGTGACAGCTGCCGCGAGGAGAAAAAGGGACAGGAACCCCAGGGCGAGGCGCGCCCGGATGCTGATGCTCGGACGCTCTCGCGCAGCCCTTTCGTTGTTTGAACCGTCCGCCGGGTTGTCGCCCTCGGGTGGAGATGGTTGGGCCATGGAACGTCTCAAGGCGTGTCGGACATCGTCGTTTGCCCTAGGGTCCCAAATCCAAGCGTCTTGGCCGCCTTGGCAATGACATCTCTGAGCTCCTGCGGCTTGAACGGTTTAGCGATGAAATCGAACGCTCCCTTAGCCAAAGCTTCCCGGGCGACCTCCACCGTGGCATACCCGGTAATCATGATGACACGGGTGTTAGGGTACCGGCTCAAGACTCTTTCCAGGACTTCCATGCCGTCAATCTCCTCCATGCGAATGTCGGTCACGACGATGTGGAACTCCTTCTCCTCGATTCGCGCCATCGCAGGGACAGGGGAATCGAAAACCTCCACGTCACATCCTAACTTTGCCATGGCAGGCTGCAATCTCTTGCCGACGATAGGCTCATCATCCAGAACCAGTACCTGCAACCTATTCTCCATGATTTGTTCTCCCCTAGCCTCGAGGTAAGGACCGGTTCACGAGCAGGGTTGAGTGGATCCGCCGTCGCTCGAAATGAGCCTTGGCCACGTGCCACAAGATCATGGACGCGCCGCCGATTCCTGAGGCGAAGAGCATCGTCAGGCTTAAACCGTTGAACCAAGCGTCCCAGGAAGGATCATACGCGACCCAACGCAGCCTGTGGCAGTAAACGGGAACCGCAAGGGCCCGACTAATGACACACAGCAGAATGATTACTCCGGTTGTAAACCGAATATACCTCTCACTCACGACCTTGACGCCGTATGCTCCAATATGGACGCCGATGAGAGATCCAAGGAAGAGAAGCAGCGTGAGCCTGATGTCGACATATCCCTCCCAGGCATAATTCAAGGCGCCGAACGCACCCATGAAGATCGCAAGGTATAGCTCAGTACCTGCAGCCACAGCGGTCGGAACGCCAAAAACGTAAATCATAGCGGGCACACCCACGAATCCTCCCACTCCGATAGTGCCGGCCATGTAACCCGTAGCTAGGCCAACCGGAAGCAAAACCCACAGCGACAGCTCCACGTCGGAGACGGGGAATCTAATGATGGGTTTGAGGTTGAGGCGGCCCAGGAATTCGGTGACACGCCGCGAGGGCCCCTGTCCGTCTGAAGCCGATCGCATGACATCACGCAATAGGGAGATCGCCACGAAAGTGAGGATGCTGATGAAGATACCGCTGATGTAGAGGTCCGCGGCCGCACTTTTGCCCTTTCCTTCTCCGCTGCCGCCCTGGAAGAGAAAGCTGTTGATCCAGACTGCCAGCCGGATCCCGAGCAGAGCAGTAATGAGCATGGAGGCCGCCAGCCGCTTATCCACGTTTCCCATCTTGGAGTGCTTGCGCGATCCCACGATGGCCTTGCCGAATTTGTGGGCTATGTTGCTCCCTACCGCGACAACCCCCGAAACACCGAGATTCATCATGCCTGGCGTCATGAAGAATGCACCGCCACTTCCGATAAACCCGCTGAGCACTCCTCCGATAAATCCCAGCAGAACTATCAGGAGGGCTATGGGCCAGGTGATTTGGATGAAGACATCTCCGATGATGTTCTGCACTTCACTCCTTCTCGGCTGCGCTCCGAGTCTGCGTACCGTGAGGCCGTCTACTCCAGCTTAATGATTCTCAGCAGAGATCCCGTCAAGAGCCCATAAAGGCCCGCAATCAGGGGGGCAAAGAAGCACACCAACACTGGAGCAACCCAGGGATGACCTTCGTGATAGTTACCCCCCAGCAGATCCAGGATAGTCTCCTGATTCCGGAACAGCAGAAAGTAAATTACGACTACGGCGGTCAAGGCCAGGGCAACCTTAAGCCCCTGCTTGGGTCCGAAGCGGAGCTGCTCCCCCAGATCTTCTGTGGAAACCACCGGAGATTTGACGTGCTGGTCGAGAAAGCTTGAGAGTTCCCGGGTCATGCGGGTCCGAAATGCAGGCGGTCTATTCGTGAAGAGATCTCCCACCGCGATGAGGCTGTACGGCACGGCCATGTGGATGGCTGACAATAGCCGCTCGCGCGTCCCCGATACGACCTGTCCCCCACCAGAGCAACCCTTGTGCACTAAAGCTTCGAGTGTTTCCTGGAAGGACGGATCGAGGTTGGGAGCTGTCGGGACATCGTCTTCCACCCCCCCAGTATAGTTGCTTTTCGTTCCACCGGTGCCCGGTCCGGCTTGAACCACCTCCGGCAGCGTATCCAGCCCTTCGGAATGGTACTGAAGCAGCTCTACGGCTGCCCCTCAGCGCCGGGCCAACTCGTACACATGCCTGAAGGATTCGGACTCCGGGCGAAACCGTTCCTGAATCCACAGGATGTTGGTACTCGCCATAGTGCAGCGGATTTGACGGCAATTGGGGAGGTCTCTGAGCACCTCGGGGATGCTTTGGGCCACCTCGGCCTGGCGCGGCACGTATGTGATGGTCACAATTCCGTCGCTCGCCCTTACTGTGAGGTCAGCCGCAGCCGTGCGATCATCCAGCGCCAGCTTGATCCAAGCGCGCGATTGCAGTAACCGTTCCTCCATGGCTTTCTGGCTGGCTGGCGTAGGCTTGAAATCCGGCAGTTCTGCTATTTCACAGAGCGCCATGGCGGCGTTCTCAATGCTCAAGTTTTCCAGATTGACAACGAAGTCGTACTTGCTGGCATCGTCGAGGTCCATCTCCTGCACGAAACGAACCCACGTCCTGATATCGCGGTCAATGTCCTCAATGTACTGTTTGGCCTTTTCGTGGCTGAGTTTGAGCCGCTGCATGACGTTTGCCAGACGCTGATTGCGGTCCGGAATCACGCGTACCCGCAAAACATGAGAAACGCCGGGCAAGAGATGGTGCCCAGCGCGTCCGTAATAGACCAGCCTCCCTTCAACCGCCTTCTCACAGATCGCAGCAGTTGCGACCGCCAGGTACCGGTCCTTAAGTCGCGCCATCCGTTCCTGGACGGCTGGTTTTCTGATCATGGCAACCTCGAGTTTGCCGACGGGTATGCCACATTCGTTGGCACGGGCCACCACCTCATCGCGACTCAGAAAAGTGGAGCCAAGCTTCTGGGCCAGGCTTTTCGCCAACCTCTCTCCTCCTCCAAACGGCACACTCGCAATGAAAATGATTGGCATTCCTCTCCCTCAGTCCGTCGGGAAATCGAAGGAAAGTTGACGAAGACAATCGACAATCCTGACCGCCCCCGTTCCGATTCCTCCGCGTGCTGCTCGGTTCACCAAGCTCCGCTTTTCTGCAGGCATGACTGTATCATCGTTGCACGTTTTGGGAAAGTGCCCAACAAGCGGCCGATGCTGTGCCCGTCATGGCAAGGGGCCACAGGAAGGGGATCGTAGCAGGGCAATTGCATCGCCGGGAGCGGCACTCTGTCATTTGCTTCTTTTACATTGGCCTCTCCACCAGGTTCAAGGAGCTGCCGCCTTTCTGGGCCTTTACCGCGGCAGAGTTTATCAACGTCCCTCTGGGTTCTTCTTGTTATCGACCCGCGTGTTTACAGGTTTCCGGAAGGGAAGACGGTAGCTCGACCACCGTTCCCCCCTTCCTTGGACCAACGCTGCACTAGCGGCTCCCAGGTGATAGGCCGCGGACAGGGTCCGGTTAGCCTGAGACTAGGAAGAACCCCACATAAGACAGGCCGAGCCCGATCGCAACCAGGGAGAGAAGGGCCTCAATCAGCCGGGGAGGCACATAGCGTTGCAGGCGAGCGCCCGTGTATGTGCCCAAGAGCCCGCCGACGCCAAACCACAGACCTAAGAGCCAATTCGGCGACACATTTTCCACGCCTCCAACCAGACCCAGAAACCAGAAGAAAGTCACTCCCACGACGGACGTAAGAAAGGTACCAAACAACGCGGCGCCGGAAATGCTTTGCACAGGCAAATTCCAGACCGACACCAGAAATGGCGCAATGATGGCGCCACCCCCAACTCCGTAAGCGCCGCCGATGACGCCGACGGCGACACTCAGCAAAACGAGTTGAGGTACCGACAGACCATGGACAGCGCCTTGAAAGGTGTATTCCAGTCGTCGCCGGTCAAACCGCAGGGTACGAGTGGCAAATCCCGCTGCATCCTTGACGGAGGCAACCCGTGTCGCGAAAATTTTTCGGATGAGCCTGCCACCCATGAAGATGAGAACACAACCCATGAATACTTTAAAGCTGCGCGGGTTGGCCAAGAGATAGATGCGGACCAGCGAGCCAAAGATGACGCCGGGCAGGGTCCCGGCCACAATGATGGCAGCCAATGGCCAGAGCATATGCCCTTCCCGGCAGTAGCGATAGACTCCAGAAGGGATGGCCACCACATTATAAAGGTGATTGGTTGGCGTCACCGCAGGACCGGTGAAGCCGAGCACGCTCACCTGGAAGGGAAGAAGCAGGAAAGCGCCCGAGATGCCGCCGACGGACATGATGCTGGAAATAGCGTAGGCCACCAGGAGTGCAAGCAGCGGATGAAATTGGACTTCCGGCATGGACACCGACCTTCGGGAATGCTGTCGGAGTACCTTTTGCAGACCGAGTTCCCTTGCCCGAAACCCCGAGCTCCGGCTGGTCAGGCGTAGGGGTAAATCTTCATCTTGATTTCCTCGAGCCGCTCGAGCAGTGAGTCGTGCTTTCGTTCATCCTCAAGTAAGTAGTTCAGCAAGTAACGCTGCACGAACAGCCGCGTACTCCCCTTCAGTTCCTCCGCCATACCGATTGCATTCTTCTCCACCTCAAGATGCTTTTCCACGATGTCCCAGATTTCCTCCAGCTCTTCAGGCTGAAGGGAGATTGGGTTCTTCTCGATGGAGTCAATGATGAACTGCTGGACGTGGCGGTGCATTCCGGAGTCGTGTGCGATGATTTCCATCACGAGCTTGACGAGGGGATTCCCGGTCTTGGATTGAACTTTCCTTGACATGCGAATGGCATCATCTTCAACCGCTTGCCACTCTTTCAGTTTCAGCGCCAGATCCTGCTCAATCTCCTTGTTGGTTTTTTTCATCTTTGGTTTGGGTTTAAGAGTCATGTTCACCGCCTTCAGTTTAGTATGGACCTGATCCAATTGACTGCCACATCACGCTTGCTTCTCTTGGTACCTGGAATGATTGAACCGAGCGGCGGCATCCACCAGCCAGCCTGCCCACTCCGGCGCTCCAAGAACATGAAGATGCAGGTAACTTGCCAGCACATTGTGCATCACCATGCCGTCCCGGCCGTTCCCCAATCCAGTCCCTCTTCTTACCTCAAACACGGCATTCAGCTGCTCTTCCCCTTCGACCCGCGAATAGTGGAATTCATGCCCTCGCAAAGTGGTGCCGGCATCCACAAAAGGATTCGGGCGATCGACTAAGACCTCCTCGTATCCATGCCCCGCGGGCGTTTTGCCCAGCGTGACATCCACCGGAAACACCCCAGCCATGGGATACCGGCTTCCTTGCCAATGTAGAGCTCGGGAGAGGAACATCAAGCCGCCGCATTCTGCCCAGACCGGGAGACCACGTTGTGCTGCTTGGGCAACGGAGTTCCGGAACTCGCTATTGGCCGCAAGCGAGGCCGCATGCGTCTCCGGGAAACCGCCGCCGATGTACAGGGCATCCAGATTCGGCAACATGCGGTCCTGGAGCGGATCGATGGGGACTCGTGTCGCCCCGCATTGATCGATAGCTTCCAGGTTTTCAGGATAGTAGAAGGTAAAAGCGGGACTTTGAAAAATACCGATACGAAGCCCCCTGGCGGAAGAACCCGCGGAGGGCCGGTATTGCTCCGGAGCCTCGAGGGAATCGGCATTGGAGGCTATAGTCTGCACCTTTACTATATCCACCGACTGACGGACAATATCCGCCATCGAAGCGATGACCTGCAGCGCCCGCTCATGTTCTTGGGGGGTGACCAGCCCCAAATGGCGGCTCGGCAAAAGGTCTCCTTCGATCTGAGGCACCACGCCGAGCACAGGCAAGCCCACTTCAGACTCGACCGCCTGACGAATGACACTCTCTTGTCTGGATGTGGCCACGCGATTGAGAACCACTCCGGCGATTTCGACTTGCGGATCGAGGATCTTGATGCCAAGCGCAATGGCTGCAACCGTGCGCGTGACCTTCGCTGCGGGGATGATCAAAATTACCGGGGTTCTCAAAAGCTTAGAAAGCTCTGCCGACGAATGGGTGCCCTGGGCGTCCTCGCCGTCATACAGCCCGCGATTAGCTTCGATGAGGTTGATACCGTCCGAGTTTGCGTTTTGGGTGAACGAACGGAAAACTACCTTCGGATCCATCATCCATGTGTCCAGGTTGCGAGTGACTCTGCCAGTTGCCAGCGAGAGCCATGCGGGATCGATATAATCCGGCCCCTTCTTAAAAGGAGTGACGGGAATTCCCTCGCGCCGCCAGGCTGCCGCCAGGCCAAGTGCCACCAGCGTCTTACCGCAGTCTCCGCTCGTGCCAGCCAGCATAAGACGGGATAGTTTCACTTTCAGCCTCTGAACTCAACAGGACTTGAAGCAGCTTCCGGCGGGGAAGCTCTACCTAGGTGCCACTCTAAGATACTTTTCCTTGCAGATGAATTCAACGGTTTTCCGTGTCGTGGATCATCCTTAAATGCTCAGACCCAAAGATTGTTCCTGAGTTTCCTATCGATTATGAGGCAGACCGAGCCGACACATGAAGACTCTCAACAGGACTTCCATTCGAAAAGAGAAAGGCCTAACTTCGGACAAGACTGCCGACTTGATTTCATCGAAATAAATCTACCGTGACTAAACCACAAAACATTCCCACTTCTCGTCGCGCCCATGACGAAAACTGTCAAAAATGAGTTGTGATTTTAGATAAGATGTAAAAATATTAACCAGGTTAATCTGGCAATTAGACTCGGGATTGCCAGAGAATCGTGGGCTTCTTTATGATTATCCGTACTGAGAACCGCCCGTCCATGCTTGCGAGGATATCGCGGCGCTTCTTGTCCGTCATTCGGCTGGACTTAGGTAGCCGGAGAGCCTCAAGTGGCTCATCAGCTTGAGTGACGAGTAGCCATGCAGTGAGTCACACCCCCCGCTGAGCGGCGTGGTCGCGCCGACTCCGCGCCTCGTACTAAAGAACCTGGGCTCTGCGGAAGCGGGAGAAGCCCGAGATTCAAGGGACAGATCACAGAGGTCCAGATCCATGCCATTGCTGACACCAGAAGAATGCCAGAAGGCACTTCTCATCGCGAAGAAGCCCGAAGTGATCCATAAGCAGCGTCTACCCGTTCGGTACCACGTAGAGGACTTCGATGTTAGCGATCGTCCTCGGCGTTTTCTAGAAGCTTTCGCTGCCATATTGAAGCACACGAATTACCGTTTGGCGCTTGACCACTATATCCGCGTGAGTGCGAAATGTTCCCGGTGCACAACCAATTGCCAGGTTTACGTCGCGACCGGAGATGCGCAGGATATCCCCTGCTACCGCTCGGAACTGCTTCTTTCCGTCTACCGGCGTCATTTCACGATCTCGGGGGTTTTGCGCGGACGAATCCTCGGCGATCCCGGATTAACCGACGAGAAAATCCAGGAGATGGCAGGCGCCTTTTACAACTGCACCGCCTGCCGCCGTTGTTACTTCGAATGCCCGATGGGGATAGACCACGGCTTGCTCGCTCATCTCGGGCGCTACATTCTTTCCGAGATTGGAATTGTACCCCGAGCCCTTGCGGTCAGCGTGCGCGAGCAGTTGACCGGATCAACGGGCAATACATCGGCAATTCCCGTGCCGGCCTTGCTGGACAGCCTTGAGTTTCTGAGCGAGGAGATGCAGGAGGAAAAGGGGACGGATATCCCGTTCCCCATCGATCAGGAGGGGGCCGAATACCTTTTTCTGCCGGCTGTCTCCGACTTCTTAATGGAAGCAGATACTCTGATGGGAAACGCTGCCGTATTTCGAGCCACCGGCGACAGCTGGACGATCGGCACGGGATATTTCGATGGCATCAACTACGGTTTGTTCTATAGCGATCAAGTGATGGAACGTGTGCTCAATAAGATCCGGGCTGAAGCCGGGCGTCTCAACGCGAAGAAAATCCTCATCGGAGAGTGCGGGCACGCCTCGAGGACGGTCAAGTACTTTTACCCGACATTCTGTGGGGGCAGAGAGGTTCTGCCGGTAGTCAATATCATCGAGTACACTTACGGAGCCTGGAAAAAGGGCCGCCTCAAGCTGGATCCAAATGTCATCGCGGAGAGGGTCACCTATCA
>JBGPHY010000060.1:0-15044 GCA_041484625.1 Terriglobia bacterium
CCTCGACAGAAACACCAACAAGTAGCAGCACAAAAACCTCCGTCGACGGAAAGTAATTCTGAGAAAGTCCTGGGATCGAAGCTATAAGCCGGTACCCCGAAGCCAGGCAGCCAAGATTGCAGTGCAAGCGGCATGGCTATCTTGCCTTGCATATCACCTCGACATAAAGACACCCACACAGACTGGAAGGAACAGATTCAGTCATCACTTTATTGATAAGGCTCCCGTCCAGGAAAATCCAAGAGCACCGATGTACTTGGATTATGGCCGACGGGAGCGGTGCCTTGGCTTGCCCACTTTTGATGCTGCCTGGTAGGGCCTTGGGTGGATCACTGCTTTGGTCCGAAGCCAGAGCGAGAGGGGAAACAAAGCAACACCAAACAGGATGGGTCTTGCCGGACTCGCATATCGAGGGAGAGGAGTGCCCACCATGTGGAGGAGGGTGAAGTACCACAAAAGCAGCGCCATCGCTCGAAGCGCAAACAATGACTGCCCATTGATCCTTCGCTCTGTCATCGGCAACCATGCCATGAAAGATCCTGCCAATCCCAACAAGACTACAGGCCAATGAATGAACTTCATCAGGGCATGAGTTGCTGCGTACAGGGAGGAATTCCAATACGGGCTCTGCTCAACTGGAAAGACAAACACATCGCCAGCGCCTTGGATCTCGTTCCACGACCAGAATGCGATGGGCTTCCCGATCAGATACCACTTGAAATGAGCGACCGGCTCCTCCGAAAACCGTCGTCTAATCTCGCCCAGAATTTTCCCCAGGCTGCGGTTGAATTCTGCGACACGGGGATCAAACTTGTACGGAGACCCATAACTGTCGGGATTGTTGTCATACATGAAATCAGGATACATCCCGTGGAGAAGAGTGGCGATCATAAGTCCCTTGTCGCCTGTCACTCCCAGCGTGCGTCGATTTCTGGCAACCCAGGGGCCGTACAGGAGAGAGTATCCTAGGACAATCATTCCTGCAATTCTCACTCCCTCACGAAAACCTGTCGTAACCAGGATGAAGACCAGGAGAGGTATCAGAAAATACTCCAGCGTCGGGCGGACTGAGGATGCTGTTGCCAACAGGACACCGATTAAACCTCCCAGCCAAAGAGGCATTCCAGGTCGACAGAATTTGAGCAGATATGAAAGAAGAACCACCAGCGCACAAAAAAGCGTCTCCGTCAAGACATAGGAGTTCATCACGATCAGATGAGGGCTGAGCGCTGTCAGGGCAGTGGCCGCCAAAGCCAGGGAATCCTGCAGGAAGGCACGGCAGACATAAAAAACCCCCAAGAGTGTAGCCGTACTGATGAAGGCTTGGAAAAGAACGATACGGGTCACAATGTCAATGTTCGGCACCCCCCCCTGAAAAACATATGATGGGTCCCCATTAATGAAAGGGGTGAGGAAAAGAGGATATCCCGGTGACCGGAAAGCATCCGGAGGGACCGATGCATTCCAATGGGAAAAGCTCTCAGTGGATCGAGAGTAAACACCGGAATGCCGCCGGTTATAAGCATAAAAAAAGTAGTCGACAGAATCTCCACGGATCGGATGGTCCACCTTGGTTTGGAGCCCCGATAGGATTCGCAAAATGAAGCCCGCTGCCACAATGACCAACAGGAGAACAGTCGGGCGAGTCAGATGAAGAGAATGCAGAAAGGATTGTCGCGATCTCACGGGAGTTTATCTCTGCTCAACGATCTACAGAATGCTTCATCGTGGATTTCCCAGGGCGATTGCATCTTAATTTGCTGGACAATGATGAAAGGCTCATCACCCCAGCGTGCAAGAGCGATATCTCCATTCTCCTCCACCCTTTCAGGGTGCTTTTGGAAAAAACTGAGAGGGTTCTTTACCGGGGGTAGTGCAACAAAAGCGTTGCACTACCCCCGGCTAATCGCTTGCACCGCCTTGCGGTGCGCTGGACACCCTGAAAAATCGAATGCTTAAGATGCAATCGCCCTGGTGGATTTCCATTTCGTGCTCGGCCACTGGATCATCGATCAACCCTTCCGCTTCTTAGTGTCTAAGAGCGCCATGTTTAAACACGGCACAACACGAGCCCAGTAGAGACTCTTTCCAGCCCCGGACATCAGGAACCCATCTTGGGTGTGCTGTTCGCCCGTACCGTGGAAGGTGGTCACGATGATACAGAATCACCGGTTTCCCTCGTCCCGGTGAAGCCCTCATCCCCAGAACTCGGACGGTCTCACCTGCTAGCGACACTCCATAGGAGATCGATCGTCGCTTTGGCGCAATTCTCCCATCTGTACCTCCCAGCCCTGGAAATGCCCTTTTCCCTTAATTCATTCCTGAGATTGGAGGATCTAGCAATTCTCTCAATGGCTCGACTCCATTCTACGACAGGGCCGAGCGGATCAACCAGAATTCCTGCAGATCCAACTGCTTCCCCTAAACCAGAGGTGTTGGAAGCAACAACCGGGCATCCGGCAGCCATGGCCTCCAGTACAGGCAGTCCAAAGCCTTCATACAACGAAGGAAAGACGTACATGTCGGCACTTGCATAGAGGCTGGGAAGATCTTCAGCAGGGACATAGCCTGTTCGGATGATCCGGTCGGCCAATGGATGAGTCCGAAGGTCTCTCTCCAGTGAGCTGGCGCGCCATCCCGTTTTCCCAACCAGGACCAGGTGGTAGTCTTGCGCGACCTTTGCAGGCAAAAGGGCGAAGGCCCGCAAGAGGGTCTTCAGGTTCTTGCGGGGTTCCAATGTGCCCACGGTCAGGATGAAAGGGCGCGGGATTCGATAAATGGCCAGCACTCGCTGTGTCTTCTCATCCGCAATGTTTGAGAGATGGAAGGCATCGCTGACCCCGGGGGGAGTGAGCTCTATCCGGGACAATGGCACACCGTAGTAGCGGTGGATCTCATCGGCCACGAACCGAGAGAGTACCATGATTCTTTGGGCGCGCCGGAGCGAAGCGGAGAGTAACGAGCGATGCAGGACATTGTAGAGAGCAGAAGGAGAGTATCTGACTCCCAGCCTATGAACGCAGTCCTGAACGGTGACTACACAGGGGAGTCTGTCCTCTAACCCTGACGGGAGGAGGCTCTGAACCCCCCAGAAGACATCCAAGCCAGCCGGATTGATGAGGAGATGGGACTTTAGCAGATACCAGGGCAGTCCCCAACGGGCAGGCTGAATATGCTGATGAACAGCGAGTTCTCCCGGTAGCTCAATGGGCCTGGGCGCAAAGAGATGAAACTGATGATGTGGCGAGTCAGACGGGCAATGCCGAAGGATTTCTGCCAGGTAGGTGCCAATGCCCGTCCGCTGGGGGACAAGGGCCCTGGCGTCAACTCCGATTCGCATCGAGTTTTCCTAGAAGGTGTTCATGCGGCGATTTGGCGTGCCACCGCCAATGAGAATGGGGTTCGGAGTTCCGCCTTCAGGCGGTGCCGGCTAAAGCCGGAACTCCAAACTGCGGCCATTTTCATAAGAGCTCCGCATATAACTCATAATATTCTTGAGCCATGCGCTCAATTGTAAAATGGCTGAGGACCTGCTGCCGGTTGTACTGTCCCATCTGGCGCCGCTTCTCAGGCGATTGAGCCAATTCCCGGATGGCATCGACCAGCGGGTCGACCGAGCCTGTTTCACACAGGTACCCCCCTTTCCCATGATGAACCAGTTCGGGAATGGAAGAGGAATGGGTCGAGATGACGGGTTTTCCGCAGGCCATGCCCTCCAGGATAGAATATCCAAAGCCCTCGCGGCGGGACGGTTGAAGAACAATGTCGGCCCGGTTGATCTCCCGCACCAGTTCGTCCTCAGACAGCCTGCCCAGGCACCTGGCGTTGGGTGGCAGTCCTGCCCCGGGGAATATGCCTCGCAAGCCGGCTGTGTAATGGAGAACGAAATCCATCCCCAGCTTCTTGAGGACCGGACCGAGCAGATCGAACCCTTTGCGGGGGCCGGCATTTCCTGAGAAAAAAAGGATCATCGGTCGTCTGCCCTTGGATGGCTCCGTTTCTCGAGGGGAAAAGACCGCGGGGTCGATACCGTTATGAATCACCCGAATCGGGAATTCCTGTTGAAATGCCTGTTGGATGGCCTGCCGGGTGTGTTCACTGACTGCCACGGCACGGTCGGCCGATTGGAGCGACTTTTTGACCGAGGGCCGCAGGAAAAGACGATGATGAATCCTGGCCCCCCGCGTCAAGAAGGAGTCGTACCCCACATCCACCGAGCAATGGTGCAATGTAACAACCCAGGGGCAGCGATTCTGTCGGAAGTAATTGCCATATTCTGCATTCGTGTGAAGAATATGCGCTTTTAGCCCTGCCGTCAGTGCGGACAGGACTCGCCACTTCATGGCCCAGGGACAATACTCCCAGCGGGGATCGAACTTCACCACCTGCATATCGGCCCCCAGCCCCGCCAGTCCCGATGCCAGGCGGCGGTGATATACCTCAACCCCGGAACCGCCAATGATGGGACACACAATTCTCATGACCGTTGGACGGACTCTGTCTGAAGGACCCTTTGAAACAACGAGTCAAAGAGAGCGGCAATCCGTTTCCAGCCGAAATTCTCCTCGACGTGTTTCCGGGCATTCGCAGCCAGTCGTCTGCGCAATTCGGAATCCTGCAGGACCCGGATCACGGCATGCGCGAACTGGTCGGGATTGCCCGGCTCCACCGCTAGCCCAGTAACTTCGTCGATGAGGATGTCCGAGACTCCGCCCACCCGACAGCCGACCAGAGTCGCGCCTGAGGCGGCGGCTTCGAGAAAGACGATTCCCAGCCCTTCGGCCAGTGAAGGACCGACAAAGACGTCCGCTGACTTGTAATAGCTCCCCAGTTCATGGTGGGAAATCCTGCCTAAAAACCGGACTGCATGGGCAATTCCCAATCCCCGGGCCCGCTCTTCCAGGGCCGCCCGCTGAGTCCCTCCCCCAATCATTACTAAGGTCGCCAGGGGAAATATGCTCAATACCCTTGGCATTGCCTGGAGGAGAACCTGGGGTCCCTTCTCCTCCACCAGGCGGCCGACATAGAGGAGAAATTCTCCTTCAATCTTCAATTGTCGCCGGACTTCTTCCGAGCCTTTGGTTTGGAATTGATCCAGGTCGACCCCCATGGGGATCAGTTCCACCGGCGAACCGGGGGCCAACGCCTGAATCTGCCGCAGAGTGAACTGGCTGTTGGCACTGACGGCGTCCGCCCTGCGCAAGACCCATCTTTTCACTGTCCGTCCCAAAACTCCATTGAAACCCGTCATGTCACTACCGTGGGCCGTCACAATGAGAGGGACCTTGATCAAGATCTTTGACACTGCAGCAACGATTCCCTGAGGCAAAATCCAATGGGCGTTCACCACATCCACAGGGCCGCGGCGCACCTGTCGATAGGTTCTCCACAACATTGCAGTCAAATAGAAGGGAACCTGCAACCATAGCAGGGGAGACTGTTGCAGGTTGGGGATAATTCCACTGCCATAACAGAGAAGTTGTCGGGCGTGGGCAAAGTAGTTGAATCTAAGCACTTGCACTCCCTCCAGCATCTCCTCCTCTCGGCCTCCAGGAAAGTTGGGAGTAAGAACGACCACTTCCCAGCCCAGGCTTACTAATTCCCTGTTGAGGTGATGCAGGAAGATCCCCGAGGGTTCCTCCTTATTCTTGGGGTAGGAAGAGGTCAGGACCAGGAGCGTCCCGCGTCTTCCCTCGGGAAATGGGGAAGAATTGGTTTCGACGACGCCGCGGCGGGAGGGCACGCGGCCTCGAGAGATGCCAAAGGAATTGATCACGTGCTGTGGGCCCGGAGACCGTGCCGGGCGTTTTGCTGCACAGCTTCACAGAGCAGCGGAATTACCTGTCGGATTCTCTGGTTACGACTCTTAAGCCTGTAGTCGGTGAATCCATGCCACGGCTCGAATGATACCAAGTTAGAAGCCCGCAAGCGAGGACCTTTCCAACGCCTCAGCCCCGGAAAACAGGTGTATAATTGGGTTTCTTCGGAGGGAATCGGCTCGGGAGAAAAGCCTTCCTCCTAATTCGCTGAGGTGATATCTATCAATGAACAAGGAAGAGAAGCTGCGAGCCGTCAATCAACCTCCCGGCTGGATGTACGAGTTCGACCTGGGTGATGGAGTCAAAACACCCTTGCTCACCGAAGAACTCCGTTCGATCCATTGGGCCCGCGAGCAGATGATCGTTCCTTTGATCGACCGATTGTTCCCAACAGGCCTGACGGGGAAAACCTGCCTGGACGTGGCCTGCAACGAAGGGTACTTCTCCCACTTGCTCTACCACCGGGGGGCCAAAGTGCGGGGGACCGACATCCGTGAAACAAACGTCCAGAGGGCCCGCTGGATTCAGGGAATTTATGGTTACGATCCTGGGCGCCTGGTGTTCGAAGTAGAAAATTTTCTTGCGAACCAAGACCCGGAAGACAGGTACGAACTCACGTTGTTCCTCGGCATCCTCTACCATATCGACAATCCCATGGGGGCACTACGCCTCCTCCACAAGATCACACGCACCCTCTGTGTCATTGAGACTCAACTGACTCGCCAGAACAGCTCCGTCTTAAGTGGCTGGGGACAGACTTCGGTGACCCTGGAACTGGAGGCCAGCCTGGCCCTGGTCCAGGAAACCGACATGGACCAGAACAACCTCGCTGCACTGAATTCGCTTAGCTTTATTCCGAATGCCGCCGCCGTCCGGCAAATGCTCTTTGCGGCCGGATTCTCGCATGTCCTGCAGACAGCCGCCAGGCCGGGTCTCAATCCCCAATATGTCAGGAATGATCGGGCAGTCTTCTTCGCCCTGAAGTAGTCTAATCCACAAATTACGCCGATGGCCGCAGATTCATAAATGCCATGAGATTTTCAGTGTGAATTGAATTCTGGATAGGGGTTCCTGGTAGTCCAAGAACTGAGGCGGGTTCTTCTGCGTGAATCTGCGTAATCTGTGGATTAGACTTCTTTAAATCCGAGGACTAGCCTCTCATATTGCAGGCTGGCAGCACCGAAGTTGATGAGAAGCCCTCGAGTGATCTTGGTCGCCTTCAAGTAGTTGATCAACTGTGCCTGGTCTTTTCCCGTCAAGGAATCCAGAGCTTTCAACTCCACGATCACTGACCCGAAACAGAGGAAATCCGCTTTGAAAAGGCACGAAAGCATCTTATCTTTGTACGTAACCCGCAATCCCACCTCTCGATCGTACGGGATGTTGCGACGTGAGAATTCCTCACCCAGCGCTTCGTGGTAAACGGATTCCAAAAAGCCACATCCCAACTCTCGGTGGACCTCCATGGCAGCCCCAATGATGGCGAATGTTTGTGGATCACCAGTCATAAATACTCCTCTCCGCAGATGGCGCAGATTGACGCAGAAAAAATCCATTTGTCATGGGATCTCAAGAGACCACATCCTAGATCCAGTTTATAAAGGCCCTCCTGGACGCATGAATCTGCGGCCATCTGCGAAATCTGCGGATGATTCAACTCTTGTTTTCGATGATAGTGAAGATGGTTGGATTTCTCCAATAGTTGTCGTAATGAATCTGGTCAATCCAGGGTTTGCGCAGGGCAAGAAAATCCCCCCCAAATTCCCACACAACCGGATATTCCCCTTCGTTCCCGTGAAAACTGGGGGGAAGTAGATGAGAGATTCTTCCCGACAAATCGATGGCTATCCTGCGGCGGCTGGTACGCCGATGCAGCAAGGGGATTGTATAGACCTGATATCCACCGTGCTTCAGAACCCGCCTGGCTTCTGAGAGAGCCCGCTGGTAATCGTGGACATGTTCCAGTGTTTCAGAGTGAATGACCAAATCAAAGGAGTTGTCCTCCAAAGTGAGAGCGGCCATGTCCTGGTTCGCATACCCGTCGACCATCTCACCGGCTGGATAATCAGGCCGGTAGACGGTCTCCGTCAGGGATCGAGCTGACTCGAGACTGGCAGTCAACCCATTGGTTCTGTTCAGATGGAGAACATCCAGCCGCCGGATTTCCGGCACGACCCTCTTAATGCTCCAGAGCAGCATGCGAACTCGCTTCGACATCCCGCAGTTTGCACAATGGTCACCCTCTCTTTCGTCCAGGAGTTCTCGCTCATGATGGGTCAATTCCCAGCATTGGGCCAGTTGGTCATCTATGACCCGGTTCATTTGAAACCGGTCCGAACCGCAACTGATGCACCCGCGCCGATCCACTCTGCAAAAGTATGGAATTGGAATCATGGAACAAGGCCACCGTCCCACACGACAGTTCTATGGGGAGTTAGAATAGGAGTTCGCGACCCAAAAGGCAAGTTGCCCCTGTCTGAGGGGAGGACCCTCTGAAGGAGTTTTTGGAGTCATTAAGAAAGGCCAAGTATGTATAATTAACTGGACCGTCTGCAGGCAACTTCATTTTCTAGACCTGGTCTGACGCGACAATCAAGAACCACAAGGAATAGGCGTGGGAAGAAAGGCTAGAAGCAAACAAAAACGCCGCGCGGCTGCGATAGCTTCTCAGGCGAAAAAGGCTGGCTCACCCACCCCCCAACTTGGAGAGAGAGAATCCCGGAAGAGGGCAGTTGTCTGGCACATCCTGCTGATTATCGGGGTTGTGCTTATTACCTATGCCAACACTCTCAAGAACGGATTTGTACATGACGACACTGCCGAGATCCTTCAGAACCCCTATGTTCACGACTTTTCCCATATCAGTAAGATTCTGACTTCTCCTGCCTGGGCCTTCGGAAGCGAGGCTCATATTCAGGCCGGCTCCAACTACTACCGACCGGTTCAATACCTGGTTTATGCGGTCTTATACCCCTTTTTTGGACAGTCTGCCGTGGGGTATCATGCCTTCAAACTGGCTCTCCACTTATCCGTTTGCCTGGTTTTCTATTGGATCTTGCGCCGATATTGGCTGCCCGATTGGCCGGCGCTGATGGCCACGGTTCTCTTTGTTGTTCACCCCGCCAACACGGAAGCAGTCACCTGGATTTCCGGAATGACGGATGTCTCCTGTGCTTTGCTGCTTCTCGTCAGTCTTCTTTTCTACCTCAAGTTCCAGGTCAGCTCCAGACTCCCGTGGCTGGTGCTGGCTCAGGTTGGTTTTTTTGTTGGCCTTTTCGCCAAAGAGACCATGGCAACATTTGTTCTGATTCTGATCGCCTATGAATGGTTGATCTTGAGAAAATCACCATGGCGGCTAAGCAATCTGAGGGTATATTTGCCGCTGGGAGTAGCTTTCATCGTCTACCTGGTGATGAGAGTGCATGCCATTGGAGGATTCACATCTCAAAGTCAACTGCGCTACGATTTTCTTGGTTTCTTCGAGGGCCTCTTGAATCAGGTTGCGTTGCTATCAGAATACTTCACGACTTTCTTCTGGCCTGTGAGTCTTAACGCCTATCGTCTCTTTGATCCCGTTCTGGGTGTTTCGGATCCACGGTTTCTGCGAGCCATTTTGACTCTCCTGGTGTTAGGCGGGACTGCCCTGCTCCTCTCGAAGAGATCGAATTCTCTCAGCCGCCATCTGCTGCTGTTCGGTCTCCTTTGGTTTGTGCTGACCCTCCTGCCCGTGTTGATCTTCTTCAAGCGAATTGGCGAAAATGTCTTTGCTGAACGATACCTGTATCTGCCCGGGGTAGGACTCTGCCTGGCCTTAAGCATCGCCCTGGCGAGAATGAAGGATAAAGCTCCTAGACCCACCACTCTGGGATGCATGGTTCTTGTTGGTTTGCTGTCCTGGATGACTATTGAACGCAACAGGGTCTGGCGAAACGAGCTGGTCTTCTATGAGACAACGATCAAGGCCTCGCCAAAAGCGGCCCTCATCCTTAATAATCTGGGGACCGTGTACGCATCCAAGCTGAGATACCAGGATGCCCTCAAAGCCTTTCAACTCTCGGTTGCGGCACGACCGAATTGGAGCGCCTACAAAAACCTGGGCCCTGTATTGGGAGCCTTGGGGCGCACGGATGAGGCCATAGCCGCTTACCAACAGGCCATTGCGCTTTATTCCTCAGATGCGGAAATCTACTCGGGACTCGGGGATCTCTATTTTGGTGTCAATCGGTACCCGGAGGCTATTTCTGTATACCAGCAAGCCTTAAAACTCCAGCGGAACTACCCACGAGTCTGGTTCAACATGGCGGATGCCTGTATGATCGTTGGGCGTTACGATGAAGCCCTGGGAGCTTACCAGGAAGTATTACAGCTGAGCCCGAAAGAGGCAGCCAGGGCGTATCTGGGCATGGCTAACGCCTATCGTGCTCTGAAGTTGTTCGACCAGGCTGCCGATGCAAACAGGAAGGCCATGGCCGTTCAATAGTCCAGCTACATTTGAGGAGTCGTCAAGTGAATAGCCTAAGGTTATTGGAGTGCAGCGAAACGAGGTTGCTTTCCATCGGAGCGGCCCGTCGCGTCTTAGACAGCGCTGGCACCTCCGCTCACTCCACTACGACACTCACAGATTATTATCTGACTAGTGGAGCGATTTTGGAATACCGTCACCGTTCACATTGGGTGGCGCAGACATCACGTCTTCTGCGATGTCTACGATCCGTCGCCGCACACATGGCCAACTGAGCCATGTGTGCGCCACCCAGAGCTATTGAATTGCTATTTAGGAATCGCGCTACTGGTCCTAAGCACTGATTCAAATCGTGGCTCGAAAATCATCAAAAGCGTCTATTCGCAATCGCCCGGCTGGGATACGGGAAAGCGCTCTCGGGGAGCCTCTACTCCGGCGGCGATTCTTCGTCTTTGCGATTGTGCTGGTGGCCACGAATTTCATTGCGTACTCCAATTCCTTTCAAGCGAGCTGGCATTTCGATGACCTGCCCAATATCGTCTCGAATCGAGGGATTCACATCAGGGATCTTTCTTGGGAGAGCCTCCACACTGCATGGTCCGTAACGACTGGTGGAAGACGGCCCGTTTCTTACCTCAGCTTTGCCCTGAACTATCTCATTTCCGGATCTGAGGTTTTCTCCTATCATGTCGTCAATTTTTCCATTCACGCCCTGAATGCAGTGTTCGTATTTCTATTGTTGTGGTTGTTTGCTAGGAAAAGCCTCACCGCCAGTACCCCCCAACAACAACAGATCCTGGCATTCCTGGCCGCCGGCTTGTGGTCTCTCCATCCGATTCAAACCCAGTCGGTCACTTACATTGTCCAGAGAATGAGCTCGTTGTCGACATTGTTTCTGCTGGCCGCGTTCGTTTTCTATATTCAGCTTCGCTCCGCGCGGCGCGTAGGCGTCAGAATTGCCTGCCTGACGGCCTTCCTCCTCTGTGCCTTGCTGGCCTGTCTCAGCAAAGAAAACGCTTACATCTTGCCTCTGGCTTTGGTCGTCTATGAGTTTTTCTTTGCCATCCCATGGGAGTTTTTGAAAGCTCATGCCTGGAAACTGCTGGTTGCATGTCTCATCCTGGCAATTCTGTCAGTAGCTGTTCTGTACGGGTCAGGGGTGATCCGGGAACTTAATCGTCAATACTCCGGGCGAAGCTTCACGATGAAAGAAAGGTTGCTGACTGAGGCACGAATTGTGTTTTTTTATTTCTCGATGCTGGTTGCCCCCTTTTGGGATCGCCAGGCACTCCATCACGAAATCGAAAAGTCCACCTCCTTGTTTCATCCGTGGACGACGTTTCCTTCGATTCTCCTGATCGTTTCGGCCATTGGGTTCTCAATCGGTTTGAAGAACAGGAAACCGCTCTATGGCTTCCTGGGCCTGTGGTTCTTTGTCTTTCTGGTCATTGAATCCAGCTTCTGGCCGCTGGAACTGGCCTTTGAACACCGGCTCTACCTGCCTTCCATCGGGGTCATCGCGCTCCTGGTCTTTGCAGGTTCAGAACAGTTTCGCTGTTTTGCCAATCGCTCTCGAGGAGTCCTTTTTGCCGCTTTCATGCTGGGCATCTGTGTGGGCCTCATGTGGCTGACTTTCAATCGGAATAAGGTCTGGGAGGATGACTTCACGCTCTGGCAGGACAATCTGACCAAGTATCCCCAAAGCCATCGAGTACAAAATAACTTCGGGGTGGCCTGCGGTGAAAGAGGGGATTCCCAACTTGCGGAGATTGCATTTCTTGAGGCACTCCGCCTCAAGCCGGACTTTGACGAGGCCAGGAGCAATCTGGCCTTGTTATGCTTGAACTCCGGACGGGACGGCGAGGCTCTCAAGTGGGCCGAGGAAGTCCACCAGCGGAATCTATCGCCCTTCGCTGAGTTTAATCTTGGAATCGTCTACTCAAAGCTCGGCGATTATCCAAAATCCATCCTGTGCTATCAAAAAGCGCTAGCTCGAAACAGATCCTATGCTCAAGCTTACTTCAATTTAGGATTGGTTTGCTTGAAGGCCCATGAATATGATTTAGCCAAATCGAGTTTCGAAGGATTCTTAGAATCCTGGAGTGGCCCTGCTGAAAGCTCTTATGTTCAGGAAGCAAAGAACCATCTCGAGGAATTGGCAGGGAGCAGATGACAAGTGCTGCGCCTGCCGCCGGAAGAACGAAACGCCAAGAGCGCCAAGCACGCCAAGAAAAATCGATTCGCATGTCGATGCGGTAACCAACTCCAATAAGCACCCCTTCAAACTTCGGCGGAACACCGACTTCGCATTCGACCCGATGGTAACGTCTTTGGAGATCATGTGCCAGACAAGCCTGGGAGGCCGAATCCAGCAACCCGGGCCCCCAGGCGCTAAGCACTTTGAGTGCCGCATCGATAATGTCTTTCGCTACTTCCTCGGCGGTCATGAAAGCGCCCACTCTTGGCGGCCTTTGCGTTCTTGGCGTTTCGTTCTTCTGGCGCAGGCGAGGCATCCCGGTTCCAGGCTTGATAGGGGATAACCCCCTGGCAGCTAAAGCTGCCTTCCCCATTTGCCCAAGGGGGAATTTCTACAACACATTACTTTTTTGTTTCGGCAGCCTCCACGTCTTTGGCGTCGAATACCTTGCCCCTGACCCGGAGACGAACCATTTCCTTGATGGGCTGAAACTCCACAAAGAATGTCTGGTCAAACCCGCGGAACAAGCTGGCTGTGTCCAGTTCGATCGCCACTTCCCCCTTTTCACCCGGCTTAAATTCCGTTTGGCGGGTGATGTCTTTCAGGAAGAGTGTCGGGATATAAACCTTTTCCAGGCGGATGGATTGTTTTGAAATGTTGGTAAAGGGGAACTTGATCTGTATCACCTTCCCCTTGGCCTGGGTCCCAACGTCAATCAGGTCCTTCTCAAACTTCACCTCAGCAGGCGGGGCCGTAGATCCCTTCTTGTTTCTGGCAGCCAACTTGTCAAAATAGTATTCCTTTTGTTTGTCGGCGTAAGTTTGAGGGGGATTACTGGGATCCAGGTACCATTCTCCTGATTCGAGCCGCCAGCGGGACGTATCGGGTACGTCGAATACCTGGGGCATACCGGGCATCATCATCTTGAAAGTCATCCTGACCATTGCCGACTTCTGGTCCTCCTCAAGCGTGATTGCGGCGATGTCGAATCCGAGAATCTTGGACTGTCCGCCGGAGCTGAAACTCTTCCTCGAACTTTCAATCACGAACTGCGCAGCTTTTTCCGTCTGTCCCATTTGCACGGCCATATAGAATTGGGTCAAACGATTCCGGAGTTTGTCATTTTCGGAAGTGTCACCCAAGATCGTCGAATTCAGAAGACACCAAGCTATACAACAAGCGCTAAACTGTGCCGAGATCGATCGCATTGGAAACCCTTTCCCGAAGCAACAAAAAAAGGGTAGCCACATTGGTGGCTACCCTTGAAGTAACACTGAACCTGAACTAGTTACCCAGGTTCTCGCCGGAATTTGCTGTTATCGCAGGCGAAGCAAAACGAGCGGCGTCGGTGATCGAAGGATCCGGAATAATGTTGGCAATATAGCCTTGCGCCAACACCGGGACCGGACTGCCGTACTTCGCCGTAATGAAGGCGAAGCCGTGACCATACTGGAAGTCGGCCCTGGCAATCACGTAGCCGATGAAGTTGCCAAACACCGTTCCCAGGCCACCGGTAGAGGTGTTGGAGAAAGAATCGGCCCAGGTATTGCCAGCTTCCAGGTTGGCTACGGTGTAGGTCAAAGGTGCGGTCGGAGGCGTGGTTCCGACAGGGAACATCGGCCAGCCATATAGCACGACCTGACCAGACTGCGGAGCGGCTCCAGCGGAAACTGTCTCGAAGGGGCCAGCCGTCTTGTCGCCGTCGGCGCTGGTGTTGGCAATGGCAACACCGCTGTCATAGCCGCCACCCGCGGGAGTGCTAGCTGCCAGGTAGGGGAACAAGATGTAGGTAACGCACTTGTTCACAGCGACAAAGTCTCCCGTAATAACCGGTCCTTCGAAGGAGGGTCGGAACTCAGCAGGATCGGACCAGGGCGATACAAACGGGTTGTCGGTCTCGGAATCCTTCGGATACAGCTCAACTGTAGCAGTAGACGCCCCGAACCCGGAGTTGCTAGGAATCGTGAGTGTACCATCATGTGTACCAATGGGGTAAACACAGATGGTAAAGGTCTCAACGAAAAGATCAGAGTTTCCTTGATCCTCTGTCTGATAATCGTAGATGGCTTCTGTAGAGGTTGAACCGCTCAACAGGTTTAGAGTGGCTCCAGTGCTCTCGTTCGCAGCCACGATACCCGGCCAAACAACTTTCACTTTGGACGGCAGGTCGGTAACGGTAATCCGAACTTGTGTATGGTTTGTGGCGCCATACTTCGGACGCGGACTGCCGGCATTTGTGTACGGGGAGATTGTATTCTCCTGGACAAATGCGCCAGCAAATCCTTCCTTAACATTGATACACGCTCTGTTTACGGCATTGCAGATCGGCTCAGTAGCGCCTGTGAAGGTTGCCACTAGTCCCGGCTGCGGATAGGCCACAATCACAGTGGATACGTTCACATAACTGTGGGAAAAGCTGGGATTGGCCGTCAGGTTGGCATTGACCGTGGCTGGCGACGTGACTCCCGTCACTCGTCCCCGAACCCCGTTGATCTTAATAAAGTCGACACTTGACACCGCGGTGATCCCTGCAGGAATCGAGAAGGTAATCGTCCCGATACCGTTA
>JBGPHY010000061.1:0-15028 GCA_041484625.1 Terriglobia bacterium
AGTTTGAACTAGGCAAGGGTTGATCCGAGGGCGATGGAGTAATCGATTGTGGCTGAAATCGAGTCCCAATTGTCCTGAAGAAATCCAAAAACATAAAAGGCGACCGTCTCGATTCCGCGCCGGCTGCATCCCTCGATCACGGCACGCTGCTGGCTTTCCGGAATGGGGCGCCGACCCACCTTGCGCAAAGTGTCCGGAGAGACGGACTCGACTCCAAAACTGATGGCCCTCAACCCTGCCGCATGCATTTTGTCCAGCAACTCATCGTCCAACCGGTCGAGGCGGGTTTCAATCTCAAAGTGGATTTCCATTTCCCGAGCCCGAATTTCGTCACAGAATTCCAGGCAGCGATCTCGCTGTTCGGTAAATAAGGGATCTCTGAAAACGATTTGTGGCTTGGGGTATTGATCACAAAGATGCTCAATTTCATCGACAATGTTCTTTACGGACCTGGCCCGGTAACTGGCCAAAATCCGGTGTGGACAATAGGTACAGAACTCCGGGCAGCTACGGCTGGCCATCACTGGAAATGCGTTGCCCCCCAGTCGCCGGCTGAGCCCAAACCTCAAAAGCCTCCTTTCAGACAGGAGGTCCCAACGCGGAAAGGGAAGGATATCGAGATCCGGAAGAGGCGGACTTTGCACCAGACCCTCCAGGCGTTTCCCCGAGGCCAGTTGCAACATGGCCGATTCGGGTTCACCCTGGATGAGAAAATCGGCATGATCCTGAAACAGGTGAGCCATCTTCGAGGCTGCCAGTCCCACGAATCCCACCCTGACCCCTCTCTGGCGAGCCCCGTCGGCCCAGGCAGTCTCCGCCCGATAATCTACCAGCGAAGACAGTACGAGTGCTATATCCCCATCTACATCTTTCCCTCGGGTATAAACAACCTCATGCCCATGACGAGCCGCAATGGCTGCCAGGTAAGCCATCTGCACGCTGGGCAACGAACGCAGGGACTTCTTTACGTAACTGTAAACTGCCGTGACCCTGGAGAAAGGCGACAACCGAGACCCATATCCACCAGCGACGGTATCTTTGTTCACGTAACCTTCAAGACTCTTAATATCCGCTATCACAATTCGCATAATTCATCTTCCTCTTTTCCCCGACGAGACCATTTTGGAATCAAACAACAGGATTCCGTCCAGAATCCAGATCAACTGAACGAAGCACTCGACCAGCAGGCACCGCAATCGGGCGAGCGCGAGCCCGGCTCCCAGTCTGCGAAATGAGTTGGTAAGGGCCAGCTTGGATGAGCGGCATAGTCGGTCTTCCTGGCATTAATGCGAAGTCCAGAACACCAATAGCCCGATACTGGCAAAGGCCAAACTACCCGGGGGGTGCCCTGGAGCAACGAGGAAAGTAGTTCGCGGAGCGTGGAGATGTGACAAGAGCCGAAGCGTGGAGCGACTCTTCAACGAAGCACTCCACCAAGAATTCATTAGGATCCAGCCATAAGGGAAGAAAATCATTTTCAGCCGATTCCCCCCCAACCGGGTCGTGCCGGACAAAAGCAGAACGGATGGGCCGGGCCGGAAAATACTTGCCGCGTCCATCATTGATCCAGACAAGCAGTCGCGGCTTTGGGGTCAGCGCGATGAGATCAAGGTCACCATCTAGATCGACGTCCGCCTTGATGACTATGCACTCCCTGGGAGGTAATGTGAGGGGGTCAATTTCTGGTAAATCCAGCCCCATCTGAACATCAGTCAACTTTCGCAAATCTGGCGAAGCGACTGTCCAGGAAATGCGATCTTCGTTCTCAAGGCCAAAAATCTCATGGATGACGGGGGAGGAGATTGCCGCGGGCGCTGCTGAAACTAATGAAACCCGCAGCAGGAGCAGAACCATCGAAGTCGCCAGGCAGGCAAGGTGTGCAATTACAGCCAAACGAGCGAATACCCTCCTAGGAAACACTCCAGCGTTCCTGATCCAAAATCCAGTTCTGGACAAAGAACCCTGCCCTACCAACGAAGCAGGTTCCCCGCCGGACTTTTCGGCTCGAAATATCCTCATAGGTAAAGTCACAATATCCTTGCTTCGGCGTCAACGTCAACAAAATATTCAGATAACCCCCACTGCTTCGTGTTTCACCCAACCGTTCCAGCCATTTTCCAGACCGATTTGTATCCATTCCCCCAGTTCGTTTTGGATCCTTACTGGAAGCCCCTCATGAATGGAAAAGAGTGTCGGATTTTCCGTTCCCGGTCCGCTAAGAACATCTACCTGAGTTGTCAGGACGATCCCCTCGCGGAGTGTTTGAAATTCGTAGATCCGGAAAGCCAGTGAAGCCGTCATCCCAATGAAAAGGCAAAAAATCCCGAGGCTCGAGGAAAGGGCCAGAGTTCGCAGACGATCCCGTTTGCTCAACAGGAAAATTGAGAAGGCGCAATTGCCTGCCACAAAAAGTCCCGCCGCCAACAGCGTCTCCAAATCCAGAGACATCCGGCTGTGCAGCCAATGCAGTTGTCGTACCCCAAACACCTCGGGAGGCGCATCCACCTTGTCCACAATACGGCTTCTTCCCAGGGTCAGGTTTCCGACAATCTCCAGGTCGCGAGGGGCTAACCGCCGTGCTTTTTCATAGTAAAGAATGGCTTTGCCTAATTGGTCATCCTTGTACAGGGCATTGGCCAAATTGTAGTAGACAGCCTCATTTACAAAACCCGCATCGACGACCTTATAGTAGAGTTCGACAGCCCTCCGGAAATCCCCTTTCTCGTAGAGTTGATTGCCTGCTTGAAACCACTCCGGAACCGTGGGAGCATTCTCTGCAGCCTGGGTCAAAACGCAACATAACAGACTCAGGAAAAAGCAGATGATGAGTAGTGCTTTCATTCTTCTCTTAGGCGGAAACAGTCCGCTCGATCCGTTCGATAACGTCCCTGGCCTTCTGGAAAAGGCTGTTCAGCCTGGCATTTTCCAATTGGACAGGAGCATACTTCGCATAATTACATTCTTCTAAAACCGATGCCACTTCCGCAGCCAGATGCTCATTGAGGTGGCGTTCTACCATCACTCGCGAAATCTGCTGGGAAGTAATGTCAATTTGAGGGATCCCGAACCTGTCGCTGAGATAACCGGTGAGAGATTCCAGCAGGATGGTGTGAAATTGGTTCAGTTCATTGTGACTCAGACATTTCCGGGCCTGGGACAGCCGTCTTTCTGCTACCTTACGAGCTCTCCGACTCCGGAATCCTGCCTGGTCCTGGTACAGGCGAACCTGCTTCTCCCTGTAAGCCATCAGGCTCCCATTGAAGACCAGGGGGAGCAAACATAGCCCGTAAAGCCAATAAGACTGGTAAAAGTGTCTGGAGCGGTCCTTCAACGGTCCTTTCGGCAACTTAAGATAGCTGATATCACTGCCTCTTTTCACGAGGCCTTGCTGAGCAAATCCTGGCTGGAAAGCAGACCCCGACGGACCTTCCTTGCCTGGAACGACAGCCACCGCAATACGCGGGGTACCTGTCTCCAGGTAACGGCGCTGTTCCGGTGAAAAATATCTGAACTTAAGTTCCGGGATGAACTCCCTACCAGGTGACTGCGGCACAATCACATAATCCCAACTCTTCCCACCTTGGAGGAGGTTGTTCTTGACTGTTACTTCATCCTGACTCTTTGAGGAGTAGATCCTAAAACCTGGCAGGTCCGGGAGTGGAAAATCCGTAATGGTTCTGAAATTCCCCGAACCTGAAAGCTTGACTCTCAAGTTGATGGCATCACCGGTTCCGGCCTGAGGCTTGTCAACCGTTGCTTCCAGGCGAAAATCTCCCACGGCCCCACTGAAATCCTGCGGCTTACCTGACTCAGGCAAGGGGTTGACCTTGATTTCCAGGGGACTGGTTTTGCGGGTGATAACCTGCTGGCTGGGAAAGGAAAAGAATCCGCTCGAGGCATTGCGCACCAGCAGTTCCAAAATGGAACCGGGAATCTGGAGGTTTCCGGCCCGGGTCGGAAAAAGAACCTGCTTCTTGACCGAATACTCAGCGTATCTCTTTCCGTTGATGACTCTACTTCTCGCTTCCGGCGTCTTCGGCAATTCCACTTCCTCGGTCCAGAAGCCGGTGAGCGGAGGAGTTTCTTTCAATTGGACCTGGACAACGGGAACCTGTGTCAACACTACTGTCGTCAAGACAAGCTGTTCCCCAACATAGACCGATTTCTTATCGGTTTCCGCCAATGTCAAGATTTCATCGCGACGAGGAGTGCGGTCACGCAAAGGGCTGTCTTCTTCCAGTCCCATGTCGTCAAAGATGGAGAATGGGCTTCTCCGCTTTGGGGCCGCTTTTTGCCCCCCTCCTGCATTCTTAACAACCTGCACATAAAGTTCCGTGGTCTGGTATATTTTGCCTCCAACTCTCACGGAAAGAGGCGGAATCCTGAATGTGCCTTCTTTCTCGGGCTCAAAGATGTAACTGTAAGTTTGAGAGGAACTGGATTGCCCGTTGATCCATTGAAAATTCCTGGAAATCGAAGGTCCGGCTACCAGCCTGAGACCGTCAATCTTAGGCAATTGCGGATTCTCCGCACTGCCTGCGGGGCTGCTGATTTTGACAGTCAAAGAGAGCTGGTCATCCAGTCCCAGGGGGTTGGGGTCAATCTCGGCCGTTACCGAAATCTCCTGAGCCCACAGGGGAGAAAGTCCACACAAGACCAGGATGAGGAAGGTCAGGCCTATCCAGCGGGTCCTTGTGTTGGCTTCTGTATTAGAAAGTTGAAAACGCCTGTTCATTCCCGTTTCTGCTGCCCCAGAGGGAGTGCCCATCCACGATCCCATTTTCCTCACCAATCTCTGGCGGAACTTCTTGCCCTCTCGACTTTCAAGGCCTGCTTCCGCTGTTCCTTCTTTTCCTGATCGTTAATTGCATCGAGAATCCTCAGAGCTTCGTTGCGTTCCATGTTTTTGCCGACATCCTGCGGGCGAGGCGGATTCTCCGACCCTCGATCCTGATTCTGCGCTGTCTCAGCCTTCGATGCCTCTTTCTTATCCCGCCCGGCCTGCTCTTTTTGATTCTGCCCGGAAGAGCCTGACTTTGAATCTTGTTTCTTCTGCTGGTCATCTTTATCTTGTTTTTGACGGTCGCGTGTCGAGGGGTCCGGATTCGGTGACTGTTGTTTTTCCTGGAGTCTCCTTAATGCCAATTCCAGGTTGTGTTTGGCTTCCCGGTCCTTGGGATCCAATTCCAAAGCCCGCTGGAACGATTCCGCCGCCCCCTGGTAATTCCCGGACTGATAATAACTGTTTCCCCTGTTGAAGCAGGTTTTCTGATTGAGGCCCTGATCTTTTTCGGTCATCGCTTTCTCGTATTCTTTGAGGGCTTCCGAGTATTTTTTCTGCTGGTAGAGAGTGTTGGCAAGATTGTAAGAGATTTCCGGCCTGGGCTTTCTGACGTCCTGAGCTTCGACATACTTCTCCAGAGCCACTGGAAAGTTCTTACGGCGATACTCCTCATTCCCCTCCGCATTTCGTCGCGAGGTCTTGTCTCTCCAAACCTGCCCGCTCAGGAACAGGACTCCCATGGAACTCCAGAGAATTTTATGAATCAATCGCATCCTGTTAATTCCCGGCCTTTCTTATCCCGCGCCCGTCCCAAGGGGAAAGGGCAGGCGGCTCCTTCCACCGGTCCTCCTTTCTTCCGGGATCAAAGCCTCCAACCAAATCAATGCCAGCGCAATCCCCAACGGGATCTGAAACCGGTCCACGTAGGTGAGATATTGGCGCGATTGGAACTCCTTACGATCCAACTGCGAGACCATTTCATAAATCTTTCCGACTTCGTCTTCTCCCGGGGTCGCCAGGAAATACCTTCCCCCGGTCAATGAAGCGATTTTCTCCAGGGACTCCACATCCAGCCGACTGACCACGACACTTCCATCTTCGGACTTCTTGTATCCAATCACACTTCCATGCTCATCCCGCAAGGGGATAGGCTGGCCGGCCGGACTGCCTAATCCCAAAGTATAAACTACGACCCCGGCTTTTTGTGCCTCTTCCGCCCAAGGAAGCGGGTCACCTTCCAAATTCTCGCCGTCCGTTACAAGAATCAGAACCTTGTGGCGTCGTTCCTGAGGACTGAAGGCCCGGGTTCCGGTTCGGATCGCCTCACCGATGTTGGTTCCCGGCACAGGAACCAACTGGGTGTCAATAATGTCAAGGAATAGCTTCACTGCGTTCTGATCGATTGTGAGCGGGCAGTTCACCTGGCTCCTACCGGCGAAGACTACTAGCCCGACCCGGTCCCCCTGGAGTATATCGATCAACGCGCGAACCTCGTGTTTGGCTTTCTCGAGGCGGCTTGGTGCCACATCCCGAGTTTCCATACTCAGGGAGGTGTCCAGGGCAATCATGATATCGACACCTTTGCGCTTGACGGTTTCCAATCGAGTTCCCCACTGTGGTCGCACCAACGCCAGAAACAGGAAGCAGAGGCTCAGCAGAAAGAGCCCTCCCTTAATCCATTGCCGTCTGAAGCACGTTCGGCTGAGCAGCCTCGGCAAAAGAGATTCCTCCGCAAAGCGCCGCAGCGCTTTGCGCTTCTGCTGATAGCTCCAACCAAAAAAGAGCACCATCACCGGGACAAGCCAGTAAAGGTGCCAATATTCAGACTCGGCAAAGTGCATCACCCACCTCACACATCAAAGATCGATGGCCGCTCTCGTCAAGGAAGTTGCCTGAGGCGCGTCTGGGCCAAAGTCACTTCCAGCAAGAGCAATACCAGTCCAGGCCACAGGAAGTACCCGAAAATTTCATTGTAATGAGTGTAGGATTTGACGCTGATCTTCGATTTCTCCAGGGTGTCGATGGTCTTGAAGACCTGCTGAAGTGAATCTCTGTCCACCGCACGAAAGTATTGCCCACTGGTCATGCCGGCGATTTTTTCGAGCAGGGCTTCGTCGATCTGGACCTCCACTTCAACGTATCGCCTCCCATAAACGGGATCATCCACCGGCATGGGAGCAACCCCCTGCTTCCCTACCCCAATCGTGTAGATCTTCATGCCAAGACTTTGAGCAATCTCTGCTGCGGTGATGGGATCGATTTCTCCCGTGTTGTTCACTCCGTCTGTCAGCAAAATGATTACCCGGCTCTTGGCTTTTGACGCTCGAAGCCGGTTAATGGCGTTGGCCAAGCCATTCCCGATGGCCGTCCCGTCTTCAATGGTCCCCAGCCTTATATCCTCGACCTGCTTCAGCAAGACATCGTAGTCAATGGTCAGCGGACATTTGGTGAAACTCCTGGCCGCAAAGATCACCAACCCGATCCGATCGCTGCGGCGACCCTGGATGAAATCCTGGACAACTTGTTTGGCCACCGTAATCCGGTTATTCGGTCGAAAATCCTCGGCCGCCATGCTACCCGAGGTATCTACAGCGATCATGATGTCAACACCCTCGGTCAAGATGTCTTCCTCGGCCGATCCCAATTGGGGCCGTGCATACGCAAGGACCAGCAACCCTATCGCAGCCAGGCGAAGCCAGAAAAGAACCTGCCTGAACCACACAGTCCAGGATAGACTGGCTATCCCTTCCATTCCGCTGAGGGGGAAACGAATGCCACCTTGGACCTGGCGTCTTCTCCAACGGCGATGGACAATAAGCAAAGGAATTCCCCCCAATAACAAGAGAAACCAGGGGTCGGCAAAGCGAAACTGCGACATCACCCCCATACCGGTCACCGCAAAGCCTCCTGGGCCTGCGGCGTCTCAGCAGGCTGATTCCCCGAATAATCGATGATCCGGTAGGCCATCTCAACAATCCGGCCGACTTCTTCTCTTGATGGCCGATACCGGGCGAACTTGACCAGGTCGCAATCCATGAGGAAGTCGTTGATCCGCCGATACCCTTCATGGGAAATGGCAGTTGACTTCAAGTCCGCGGTGAACTCCTCCGTCGTCCTTTCCAGAGAGAGAACACCTAACTTGATTCCCAAATATCTCTTGATGATCTCAGAAAGCTCCAGGTAAAAGTCCTTGAAAAGCCCGTGCTCGACGAACCGCTTCTCTATTAGACGGCCGATGGCCTCGCGGGCTAACTGTTCCGGTGGCCTACTGTCAACGAAGACCGTCGGCGCTGGTGAGTACCGTCGCTTTCTCAGGTATCGAAGGACTTGATAAACCACCAGGCTGAACGCTGCCAATGCAGTCAGGAACAAGATAAAAGGCTTATAATCAGGAGGAATCTCGGCCTGCGGTTTGAGGTCCCTGAGGGTCTCGTTTCCGCTTTGCAGAACCGACTGCACCTTCACCCGGGTCGGGGTCGATAATAGAATTTGCGGCTTCCCGTCGGTCCCGGTAAGCTCCACTTGAATTGCGGGGACTTCGAACTCGCCGGTCCGATAGATCGAGAGTTCAACCTCGAAGGTGTCGACGCGCCAACCCTCTTTCTCGTCGCTTGTGCCGATCGACCGAACCTGCCGAACAGTCCAATCTCCCAGTTGGCTCTGTAGCGGGGAGAGCCGGCTCTTGGTGCGGTCGGGGCGAACAACATCTAGCCTCAGCCTTACGATGTCTCCAACCGTGATTGACGTCTGGTCGACCGTTGAGTTAACAGCGGGTTGCCGGTCCAGGGCTGTCCCGATTCCGGGCATCCATCCCAGAAGAACACACCACCACAGCACCGCCTTCCCGGAGGAACCAGAACGACTATGTAGGCCCGATAGACTCCTAACACGGGCTGTACCGTGGATCCTGCCTTTCATATGTGCGTTGAGGTATTTCGACTCCTGCCCGATAATCCTCGCATGAAATGAACACAATCGGCCTCGGATGAGCATCGAAATGTCGGCCTCAAAGCGGAACCCGTGGAGAGTGTCAGCGAAACCGTCGGGCCCGTTCTTTAAAAAACTTCACCAAGGGAATATCATACGGTTGTTCGGTCGAGATGCTAACGTAGTCGATCCGGTTTCTTTTAAAAATCCGGCTACGCTTCTCGACCCGTTCTTCCGACCGTTTCCGGAATTCGTCCCGAACCCGCAGAAGAGAACTGTCCAGCCACAGAACCTCGCCCGTTTCGGGATCGAGCAGTTTCAGTATCCCAACTGAGGGCAGTTCCTGCTGACGAGGATCGTCAATCGGCAAAGCAATCAGATCGTGGCGCTGATTAGCCACTCTCAGGGCAGGTTCGTAGCCTTCGTTCAAAAAGTCGGAAAGCAAGAACAGAACGCACGTCTTGTTCAACACGTTGTTCAGGTAACGGATGGCGACCTCAATTGAAGTGCCGGCGCGTCTGGGCTCAAAGGCAAGTACTTCGCGGACCACGCGCAATACGTGGCGGCGTCCTTTCTTGGGCGGGATGTACATCTCCACCTCGTCGGTGAACATCAGTGCTCCCACCCTGTCATTGTTCTTGATAGCTGAAAACGCCAGCAGGGCCGCCAATTCTGCAGCCAGTTCATGCTTGAGGCACCGAACCGTGCCAAAGGTCTGTGAGGCACTGACGTCCACCAGCAACATGACCGTCAGCTCCCGCTCCTCTACGTAGCGCTTGACAAAGAGATGCCCGAGCCTGGCCGAAACGTTCCAATCGATTGTCCGGACTTCATCGCCATACTGGTATTCCCGAACCTCGGCAAACTCCATACCCCGGCCTTTGAAGACAGAATGGTACTCGCCGCCCAATGCTTCGTTCACCAGCCGGTTGGTGCGGATCTCAATCCGTTTTATTTTCTTCAGAAGTTCCTTTGCCAACATGATTAGGGAACCACCACTTTATCGAACACTCTTCTGATGATTTCTTCGGTCGTAACGTTTTCCGCCTCCGCTTCATAAGTCAAAATAATCCTGTGCCGCAAGACGTCGAGCCCCACCGATTTCACATCCTCGGGCGTGACATACCCCCGCCCATGGATGAAGGCATGAGCCTTGGCTGTTTTGGAGAGGAAAATAGTGGCCCGGGGCGAGGCGCCATACTGAATAAGATCCCTGACGTCGAGTCGATAGTCTTCCGGCTTGCGCGTGGCAAAAACCAGGTCTACGATATAGTCCTTAACTTTGTCGTCCATGTAGACCCGGTTCACTACCTCTCGGGCCCTCACAATAGCTTCGGGTTGAATGACGGGATTTACCGAAGCCTCGGGGCTTTCCGTTACCCGTTCCAGGATCTGCTTCTCTTCCCGTTTGTTAGGATAGGTAACCAGGAGTTTGAGCATAAATCGGTCCACCTGGGCTTTCGGCAAAGCGTAGGTCCCCTCTTGTTCAATAGGGTTCTCCGTGGCCATCACCAGGAAGGGATCCTCCAGCACGAAAGTCTGACGCCCTATAGTGACCTGGCGCTCCTGCATGGCTTCAAGCAGGGCACTTTGGACTTTGGCCGGAGCGCGGTTGATTTCATCCGCCAGGATGATGTTTGAGAAGATTGGACCCTTGTGAGGGGTAAATTCCTGGGTTTTGGGGTCGAAAATCATCGTCCCCACCAGGTCCGCCGGCAACAGGTCCGGAGTGAACTGGATACGTTGAAACCCCGTATTGATGGCGCTGGCCAGTGTCTTCACCGTCAGGGTCTTGGCCAGTCCCGGCACGCCCTCCACCAGGATGTGACCTTGGGCAAGGATACAGATCAGCATCCGATCAATCATGTACTCCTGGCCGACAATGACTTTTTGAACCTCCCTTTTGAGCGAGTCCACAAATACGCTTTCTAACTTGACTCTTTCGTGAATTGCTTTGATGTCCAGATCAGCGCCCATACAGCACCTCCCAAGCAGAAGCATGTGTCAAAAAAAGGGGCAAAGGACGGTGTTCAGAGACAGATGCCGCGAGTCCTCAAAGGTTGTTCCTTTCCCACCGTTGCTTGCGGCTGCCTCTCACATGCCTAAGATTCGGTCCTACGAAACCATTCCACAAAGCGTTCGATCCCGCTGACAAAGGGGACAGTGGGCGAATAGCCCAGCAGTCGCCGGGCCTTGCTGAGATCGGCAAAAGTCAGAGGCATGTCGCCTGGCTGATTGTCGAGAAAACGGATCCTGGCCGTTTGGCCCAGCTTCTCCTCCAGCGTCTTCACCATGTCCAGAAGCGACACCGGATTTGAATTACCCAGGTTGAAAATCTCGAATGCCGGTCGCAAGCGGAGCGCCCCGCAAATTCCCGCCACAAGATCATCAATGTACGTGTAATCACGGAGGGAACTTCCATCCCCGAAGAGCGGTATCTCCTTCCCCTCCTGGACCAGCCGCGCAAATTTGTAAATGGCCAGATCCGGCCGCTGGCGAGGTCCATAGACGGTAAAGAATCGCAGACAGACCGTCGGTATGCCGTAGAGATGAGCATAACAATAACAAAGCTTCTCTCCAGCCAATTTGGTGACCCCGTAAAAAGAAATCGGGAAAGGATTGGATTCCTCTTCGGAGAATGGAGATTTGCTGGTTGTCCCATATATGGAACTGGAGGAGGCAAATATGAACTGACTGACTCCAAACTGCCGAGACAACTCCAGAAGCAGCGTCGTTCCGTGGACATTGACCTGCTCGTAAAGAAGCGGCTGTTCCAGCGAAGGCCTCACCCCGGCCCGTGCTGCAAGGTGAATGACAATCTCCGAACGATGTCGCTGGAAAAGAACTCGCATCTGCTCCTGGTCGCAGATGTCTGACAAAAGAAACTCGAAGGGACCTGCCATTTTCATCCCTTCAAGATTCCTCCGTTTGATGTGCGGTGAATAGAAATCGTTCAGATCGTCCACCACGATCAACTGATGTCCCTGGCCAATCAGACGTTCACCCAGATGAGAACCGATGAATCCGGCTCCCCCTGTCAACAGAATCTTAGTCATGAAGAATTACCCGCTTTCCACCATTTGGACCCGGCTTGCATTACTACCTCCGATACCGAACTGTCCCCTATCCCCTAGTCCCTCCAGATGTCATCCTTCACCACCGGCATGGCTGCATTGATCCGCATCGACCGATGCCACCTGGCGTAAGCGACAATATCCCTCCACCTGAGGTTCCTGAAGCTCTTGTCCCCATAAGCGGTCTCAATGCGCCATTCCAGATAATTCCGAGGCGGAATCGGCAGAAAAGGAAATTTCCTGTACCAATGCATGCGGCGGAAGGTCCAGCAGATTCGCAGCAGTTCCAGCAGGATCCGGATCATCCGCTACATCTCCTCCGCACCTGCATGGAGTTTTTCCGTGGCTGGCGGGTCAGTCAAAATGAGGGAAGGGACGATCATTGCGGATCTGTTTCTCGAGAGTCTCAAAAAACGTTGGGTCATACTCCCTGTGCTGAGGGTTTCTCCGAGTATTTCGGTACTTGGCGTAGCAATGATAGCATACCGTCAGCTTGGGGTACTTCAGGAAATACCAGTAGAAGCCGATCGCGGAAGGAACCAGGCTCACTCCAAAGGTGGGATAGGCCAGCGCCGTGCCGGCTATCAGGTAAAGCAGACCCAGGCCTTTCTGAATGTCGTCGCGGACATAGAAATCCCTGTTCCGACAGATAACACATTCGTCGACGAGATTCCGGCTTCGCTCCGCCTCGGAAAACTGAAGCCCCTGGTCTTTCTCACAGGACCTGCAAATGGAGGCCCTGCCCGGTGTGGAACGGGATTTACACTCCGCAAAGCAAAACCGGCACCGATGCAAAACAATCATCTGTCAGCTCGAAGTCTCGCAGGTCCTCTGCACGCCTTGCCAAAGAGAGGTTGTGGTTCCCCCTTTCGCCTTTTCACCGCTTCCCTTTATCCCGCCTCCAACCTGCCTGCTGCCGGGCCCCTAGCCTCCAGTCCCTATCTTCACCCTTTCATGACGGCAATCGGCAGAAGCTTAGCCACCTTTCGTGCGATCCCGGCATTGTGCACGACGGCAACCACCAGGCTGACATCCTTGTAAGCATCCGGCTTCTCCTCGGTCAAGCCTGACTTGGATTGACCTTTCACCAGGATGCCTTTTCCTTTCATCTCCTTAAGCAGCTCTTCGGTGGTGGTTTCCCGCTTGGCTTGCGACCGGCTCATGGCGCGACCGGCTCCGTGGCAGGAAGACCCAAAAGTTTCCTGCATGGCCACCTCTGTGCCGACCAGCACATATGAACAGGTTCCCATGCTTCCAGGAATCAAGACAGGCTGGCCAACTGCGCGCAGGTCTTGAGGGAGTGCGGGGTGTCCCTTGGGAAAGGCCCGAGTCGCCCCTTTGCGGTGGACAAGCACCCGTCGGGTCTGCCCCTGAAACTGGTGGTCCTCGTGTTTGGCGATGTTGTGGCAGACGTCATAAACGATCCTGAGATCTCCACTTCCCACAATGCGCTCAAAGGCCTTTCGAGTCCAGTGTGTGATCATCTGTCGGTTGACAAAAGCAAAATTGGCGGCGGATGCCATGGCGGCCAGATAATCCTGCCCTTCTTCCGACTGGATCGGAACACAGGCGAGCTGCCGATCAACCACGGAAATGCCATATCGCTTCATGGCGCTCTGCATGAGGTCAAGGTAATCGGTGCAAACCTGGTGTCCCAAGCCACGTGATCCGCTGTGGATGAGCACCACTACCTGGTTCAGATGCAACCCGAATCGGGAGGCCACCTCCGTATCGTAAATCTCGCTGACCACCTGGATTTCCAGAAAGTGGTTGCCGCTTCCCAGGGTTCCCACCTGGTCATGGCCTCGCTCCTTGGCCCGTCTGCTGACCTTGGAGGCATCGGCCCCCGGAATTTGGCCATACTCCTCGATTCGACCCAGATCCGATTCATTCCCATATCCCTGCTCCACAGCCCAGCCGGCTCCCTGGAAGAGCAATTGGTCGAGGCCGCCGTGCGATACATTCAGGAGCCCGCTCCGACCTGTGCCGCAGGGGATATCACGAAACAGTTGATTGAGCAGATCATGTAAGTGCGGGCGGACTTCCTCCACTTCCAACGGCGAGGCCAGCAATCGGACGCCACAATTGATGTCGAACCCGACACCTCCGGCGGAGACCACGCCCTCCTTGAGATCTGCGGCTGCGACTCCGCCAATACAGAACCCGTAGCCCTGGTGAGCATCGGGCATGGCCAGAGATCGGCCAACCAGCCCCGGCAACGTTGCCACGTTGGCGACCTGGTCCATGGTCTGGTCCCGCTCGATTTGACGAATGAGTTCCTCGCTGGCATAGATCAGGCCTTCGACTCGCATTCCCTCCTTGTAGGACTTGGGGATAAGGTAGCGATAACTGTCCAGTTTCTTTAGCATTGCAGATATCTTATATGTCGAGGTAGACCCGGATCCTGCTGAATTCTTCGGACTGGAGAATCTCCAACTGGTGGTATGTCACAGCCTTCACATCCATTCGCGTCTCGTGGCGGTCTTCGGCATACGACTCTCCGTGCACTTCAGCCAGGAGTCGATCCCAAGCCAGTTCCAGGATTCGGAACCGCGTACCAACAAAGTGCTGGCCGTCGTAAAGATATAAGACCTCTCCCAGCCACTTCACTAGAAGGTGCTCCCTGTCAATGGCGTTTAGAGAGATCGTCCTCACTTCACGATCCTCCGCCTTGGAGCAGTCCAGAAGGACAGACATCAAGCCCAGCGCGGCCTGCTCAAAGGCTTCCGCCAGCGTCCCGCCGTATGCCTCAATTCCGACGTCTGCAGGATGATCAAGAATCGCAAAGCCCTTTTTCTGCTCTGTCACTGGAGAAGGCCTTCACTCTAAGCAAGGGGGAACCGGCAGTAATACTTCCACCACCACCCCGCCCCCCGTTGATCGCGGGGGAGAGGGGTGAAAGCTTGATAAGCTTTCACGCAGGTCGGGTGAGGGGAGGGATGAAACACTCCCTGAGTTTTGTCGCTCTGTGTGTTTCACGTCGTACCCTTGCCCATCCAGCGGATGCGCACCACGAATTTCCGGGGTTGCGTGCCGTAAAAGTGCAGGAAATTGGGCGAGTCGATGTTGCTGTTCACCAGTGTATAGTTGGGGTGGTCCGTCACATTGTCGGCCCCCAGCCGAACCACCCAGTCCCTGCCACGGAACAAGAACTTCCTCTCGTAATGCACGTTTAAGCTGAACTGTCGGGGAAGCCGGCTGGCATTTAGCCCCCCGACTTGCTGGCCTTCCGAGTTGTAAATGG
>JBGPHY010000062.1:0-14987 GCA_041484625.1 Terriglobia bacterium
GCTTTCAACCTCGGGAATGGCAACGGCTTCTCTGTCCGCGAAGTAATTCGTGCCGTAGAGAAAGTGACTGGCCGGAAAGCCAAAGTGATCGAATCGGAAAGACGGCCAGGCGATCCTGCTGTCCTGGTGGGGAGTTCAGATAAAGCGCGGCAGGTGCTGGGATGGCAAACGCAGTTTCCCCGGCTTGAATCAATCGTTGACACCGCATGGAAATGGCATCAACGGTTGAACCGGATACTGTCTCAATGAGAGAAGTAGATCGGCGATCCAAATAACTGTTGACGGTCTCCTTCCGGTTACGATAGCTTTAGGTCAAAGGCAAGTTAAGTTATTGTTTTTAAAAGCTGTCAGTTCGATCAAAAGCGCTGGTCATCGGAGAGAGGGAACCTCCAAAGAAAGAGTATACACTAATTGAGCCAAGCTGTTATCGAGTCGATTATGGAGCTTGATTGAATCGTTTGAAAACTTGGTTTCTGCTCCCTGAAGTACCGCCGGGCAGGGCACGCTGGCTGGTTGGGGAGCTTTTGGCAAGGGGGGGGGAATTGGGCACGGAAGAGTCGTTTCTTGTCAAAGCTCTCAGGGACATGGCGCTGAGTTATCCGATTGGCGAAATCACCGAATATTTCCCGGACAAAGGATACGGTTTTATCAAAAGCGTTAAAGGGGAGAAAATCTTCTTCTTTCTGCCCGAGGTGGATACGTTAGGGCTTCGAATCCAGGAACTTCAACCCGGTCTGAAGGTCGGCTATGATGTTTCTCTAACGGCCAAGGGCCGGAGAATCTCCCGGCTGAGGCCCCTGGGGAATGCCTGATTGCTGCTGCGTGCGCGGTCAGGGGAGGTCCCTGGGATTGGTTATTGACCCGGTAACCGAAGGCCCTGAACATCTGGATTGCTCAATCCAAAGTCTGCCTAGTCGGCTAGTCGGTTTGACGCCTTGCAGTGTTTGAAATCCAGCGATGATAAACTACTTTCCACTGCTCCTGATGTTTGCAATTTGCGGAGCAACTGTGGGAGCAATGATCCTTCTGGGTGTCTTGCTCGGACCCAAGAAACCAGGCGGGATAAAGGCCTTGCCGTTTGAATGCGGTCAGGATCCTTTTCAGCTACCCACGGACCGCTTTTCTATTCGGTTCTACCTGATCGCCATGTTGTTTATCCTTTTTGACATTGAGGTGGTCTTCCTATTCCCCTGGGCAGTGGTATTCAAGACTTTGGGAATACCTGGATTGACTAGTATTCTGATTTTCATTGGGGTTCTCGGTGCAGGATACGTCTATGCCTGGAAAAAAGGTGCGCTGGAATGGGAGTAACTTTGTTGGTCCGGTCTGACACCCTTGTCTTATGAGAACCTCGGAAATACGTCGCAAACTCAAACAGCTGGTGAATGTAGTCAAAGATGAGGATAAAGTCCTCATCCTGATGCACGACAACCCCGATCCTGATTCCATTGCCAGCGCCATCAGCCTGCAGTTTCTTCTCGTGCAACTGGCGGATAAGCCTTCCCTGATTGCCTACGCTGGAGTGGTGGGGAGGGCGGAAAACCGCGCCATGCTCAAGTACCTGGGGATCAAACTGTTCTCCCTCTCCCGGATGTCTTTGGCCGAATACCCGTGCATCGCCCTGGTAGATACACAGCCGACGACCGGCAACAACTCACTCCCGGCAGGTCTCTTACCTAAGATCGTTATTGACCATCATCCCCTGCGTTCGGCCAGCCGGAAGGCCCTATTCAGGGACATCAAGCCCAAGTACAACGTGACAGCTTCTATTATTACGGAGTACCTGCTTATCTCGAAACTGTCATTGGATCCGATTCTGTCGACAGCCTTGTTCTACGCCATTAAGAGCGAGACCGAAGGGTTAGGCCGCGAAGTCGGGAAAGTCGAGGCCCGGTTGCGCCATATCCTCTACCCCTCGGTGGATCAAAAGCTCCTGGCCAACATCGAGAATGCTCGTGTCAGCCGTGAGTATTTCAAGACTATCCACTCGGTACTCGAACATACGCGAATCTATGACAATGTAGTCATCGCCAGTATCGACAGGGTCAACAATCCCGATATTGTGGCTGAGGTGGCCGATTTGTTGATGCGGCTGGAGAAGGTCAGATGGAGCTTCTGCGTCGGCAGCTACAACGGCGATCTCCTCATTTCAGCCCGCACCATTGATCGAAACAACGACGCCGGCAAGATGGTGCGAGCGGCCTTCGGCGATGTGGGGGCCGCCGGCGGACACGAGATGATGGCCGGAGCCAAGATTGGATTCAAAAGCAGGTCCCCGTCGGGTCGGCGTAGGTTTGCCTTGGAAATGATTCGTCGCCTCTTGCGACTGACTGGTAACGACGACAAGAAGGGCGAGAAACTGATTGTGTAATAATAGGAACTAGGGGCTAGAGGAACAGGAACCAGAGAGCCAGCTATGGTGGTGGACCTCAAAGAACAGAATACAGCCATGACCAACCGGGACATGTTGTTAAACGTGGGCCCTGCTCATCCGGCGATGCATGGCGTCATTCGCATCGTGACTGAGCTGAAGGGAGAAACCGTGGTCAAGGCTGATGTGGAAATCGGCTACCTTCACCGGGCCTTCGAAAAGAGCTGCGAAGAAGGCGGATACAACCAGGCGATGCCTTACACCGATCGTCTCAACTACGTCTCCCCCCTCATCAATAACTTCGGCTATTGCTTAGCGGTGGAGAAGTTGATGGGCATTGAGATCACCGAACGCTGCAAGTTCATCCGGGTGATCATGAGCGAGGTTTCCCGGCTGGTGGATCACTTGACCTGCATTGCAGCCACCGCCATGGAGATGGGAGCCATGACGGTTTTCCTTTATATGATGAAAGCCCGCGAGTACCTCTATGAGCTCATCGAGGACGTGACCGGCGCACGTCTCACCATCTCCTACGGTCGCATCGGAGGCCTGTCCGGGGACTTGCCGGAAGGCTTCAAGGAAAAGGCTCTGGCTGCCTTTAAGAAAGTCCGGGATGTCCTCGTGGAGGTAGACACACTTCTGACCCGTAACAGGATCTTTGTGGACCGCATGCAGGACGTGGGGGTGGTTCCCCAGCAAGATGCCATCAGTTATGGCTTCACAGGGCCCGTCCTGCGGTCCACCGGTGTGAATTACGACGTTCGCAAGCACCAGCCCTACCTGGTCTACGATCAGGTAGAATTCGAAGTGCCTCTGGGAAGCAGGGGCGACAATCTGGATCGGTATTACGTCCGCATGCAGGAGATGGAGCAGAGTATTCGGATCGCAGAACAGTGCCTGGCCAGTATCCCAACTGGCCCGGTCAATGTCGATCATGAAGGAAACTCCTTGCAGGCCCATGAACTAGTGGATCATGCCAAGATGGGACGGACTCTCGGCGTTCGAGAAACGCTGGTTCAGTTGTCTCCCAACTTGCAGGGGCTAAAGCCGGGGATGTACGAACAGGTCATTGCTCAGGAGAAGCGAGCGGTACTGCCTTCCAAGAAGGACCTCTATGGAAACATCGAAGGCTTGATGAACCACTTCATGCTGATCATGAACGGGCACGGCATCCGCCCTCCCAAGGGAGAAACCTACGCGGCCGTGGAGGGGGCCAACGGGGAATTGGGCTTCTATGTGGTGAGTGATGGGACGGACGTCCCATATCGAGTACGCGTCAGGCCTCCCTGTTTTACGCTCATGTCCGGACTCCACATCATGTTGGAGGGCTACATGGTCGCCGACATCATTCCCAGCTTCGGCTCCATTAACATGATTGCCGGGGAGTTGGACCGCTAATATGCCGGAACTCGTGCTTCTGAAAGACTGTCAGGAATCTCCTCTCTGCACTCTGGACCAATATCTCAATGTAGGCGGCTACCGGACCGAGAGAAAAGCCCTGTTCGAGATGAAGCCGGACCAGGTGACTGACGAGGTCAAGACGTCAGGCTTGAGAGGACGCGGTGGGGCGGGGTTTCCGACGGGCATGAAGTGGGGTTTCATTCCGAAGAATGTCGACAAGCCAAAATACCTCGTGGTCAATGCTGATGAAAGCGAACCCGGCACTTGCAAAGACCGGGTCATCATTGAGCGGAACCCCCACTTGCTGATGGAAGGGATTGCCATAGCCAGCTATGCCATCGGTGCCCATCACTGCTACATTTACATCCGGGGCGAGTATTATGACCAGGCCCTGATCCTGGAAAGAACTATCCAGGAAGCCTATCAGGGCGGTTACTTCGGCAGGAACATACTGGGATCGGGATTCGATCTCGACGTCGTTCTGCACCGGGGTGCCGGGGCCTACATTTGCGGTGAGGAGACCGCTTTGCTGGAGTCCTTGGAAGGGAAGAAGGGCTGGCCGCGTCTGAAACCGCCCTTCCCAGCTGTTCATGGATTGTATGGGTGCCCCACCGTCATCAACAACGTGGAGACCCTGGCCTCTGTCCCATCCATCATCGAAAAGGGAGGAGACTGGTTTGCCGCCCTGGGGACTCCCATGAATGGCGGCACACGGCTATTTGCCGTCAGCGGTCACGTGAACCGACCGGGGACTTACGAATTGCCGCTGGGGATTCCCTTGCGGGAGATTATCTTCAATCATGCCGGGGGGATGAAAAACAACCGAGCAGTCAAGGCCGTGATTCCCGGCGGCAGTTCCTGCCCGGTTCTGAGTGCGGACCAAATTGACGTGAAGATGGACTTCGATTCGGTGGCGGCCATCGGATCTATGCTCGGATCAGGTGGGGTGGTGGTGATGAATGAAGATACTTGCATGGTCAAAGCGTTGCTTTGCCTTGTTAAGTTCTATGCTCATGAATCCTGCGGCCAGTGCACTCCATGTCGAGAAGGTACCACTTGGCTGAAGAAGATTATTCAACGAATTTACGACGGGCATGGCCTGCATAGAGACTTGGAAGTCGTGCTGGATGTCGCTTATAACATGATGGGTACGACCATCTGTCCGCTGGCAGATGCAGCCGCCATGCCGGTCCGAAGTTTCGTACAGAAGTTTCACCAGGAATTCGAATACCATGTGACCCACAGAGCCTGTGACGTCGGCCTGGTTAGAGTCTGAGGTGGACGGCAACGTGACAGGAGCTTTGTGATATGCCGACGATAACCATCAATCAAGAAACGATCACTGTTTCCGACGGGACCACCATCATCCAGGCCGCCGAGAAACTGGGGATTGAAATCCCCAGGTATTGCTATCATCCGGGACTGTCCGTTGCAGGATCCTGCCGGATGTGCCTGGTAGAAATTGAAAAGATGCCCAAACTCCAGCCCGCCTGCAACACCCGGGTCATGGACGGGATGGTGGTCACCACCAACAGCGATAAGGTCAGGAAGGCTGTCAGTGGTGTTCTGGAGTTCCTGCTAGTCAATCATCCTCTGGACTGCCCGGTGTGCGATCAGGCCGGCGAGTGTTTCCTGCAGGAATATTACATGAAATTCGGCCTGTATGAGAGCCGGATGGATGAGAACAAAATCAAACGCCACAAAGCCGAGCCCATTGGTCCGCATGTGATCCTCGACACCGAGCGCTGCGTCCTTTGTTCGCGTTGCGTCCGCTTCGTTCGTGAAGTTTCCAAAAGCCACGAAATCGGGATCCTGAATCGGGGTTCGCACTCGGAGATCCGTTTACTTCCGGGGACAACCCTGGATAATCCCTATTCCGCCAATGTCGTCGACATCTGTCCTGTCGGGGCCCTTCTCGACCGGGATTTTCGCTTCCAATGCCGCGTCTGGTACCTGGAGCAGACCCCTTCAGTCTGCCCGGGATGCAGCCGCGGCTGCAACATCACCATTCATGCCAATCGCCAGAGGCCGCACCACGCCGATGGGCGGCGGGTCGTCCGCCTCAAACCTCGCTTTAATGCCGAGGTCAACCAGTGGTGGATGTGCGACGAGGGTCGCTACGGCTACAAGTTCATCGATGCTCCCTCTCGCCTGGTTCACCCGGCAATCAAGATAGACGAGGAGTTCGTCGAGGTGGGCTGGAAAGAGGCTGTGGGGCGGGCTTCTCAGAAATTGGACCTGGCATTGAGGAAAAACAAAGAGTCTGTCCTCGTCCTGGCTTCTGCCCAGTTGACCAACGAGGATCTGTTTGTGATCCGCAAGTTCTTTGGCGAAAAACTGGGGGTAGCCCAGATTGACTACCGCGTCCCGGACTTGCGTCCCAAGTCGGAGGACAATTTCCTCATCCGCTCCGACAAAAACCCGAACAGCGAGGGTGCCCGGGTCATTTTGGTCGAGGAGGGCGGGTTTGACTTGAGGAATTTTTTGGAAAACCCGCCGCAGAGCCGGCTTTCAGTGCTCTGGCTTTTCGAGCAGGACCTGGTGTCCAAGATGGGAGAGGGGGAGGCCCTGCGGCTGCTTACGCAGGCCGACTTCGTTATCTACCAGGGCAGCAATTCCAATCCAACGAGTCGAATGGCCGATCTGCTCCTGCCTTCGGCTACCTACGCAGAGACTGAGGGGACCGTCACCAATTTTGACGGGAGAATTCAGCGCATCCACAGGGCTGTTGATCCGCTGGGTGATTCGCTTCCGACTTGGGAGATTATCCAAAGGTTGGCCCGCGCCATGGGCCAGTCCTACGCCTACTCGGGGGCAGAGTCGATTTTTGCGGAATTGACCCAGCAAGTAGTGGAGTTTGATGGACTCCGCTACGAGAAGATTCCCGATAACGGCGTTCGTCTGGTGGACCGCGTCGATGTCCAGGTGGACCCGCCATGATGGCGCTAAGCGTCGACATTGCAAAGGTGTTGATTGTACTGATCGGAGTTTTGACCCTGGCGGCCATACTGACCTGGATGGAACGAAAACAGAGCGCTGTGATGCAGGACCGCATCGGCGCCAATCGCGCCAGCATTCTGGGTTTTCGGGCATTCGGGTTGTTCCAGGTCCTCGCCGACGGTATCAAAATGTTTGTCAAAGAGGATTTCTCGCCCCAGACCGAACATCGCTTTCTGCACACGCTGGCCCCGTTCCTATCCGGGTTCTTTGCCTTGATTGGATTTGCTGCTATCCCTTTCGGGAACTCCATTGAGCTTTTTGGACGAGTGATTAACCTGCAGGTCATCGACCTGAATGTCGGAATCCTTTACATCTTTGCGGCGATGTCCTTGGGGATCTACGGCGTCGTGTTGGCCGGATGGAGTTCCAATAACAACTATGCATTCCTGGGAGGGATGCGCGGCAGTTCCCAGATGTTTTCCTACGAAATCGCCATCGGGGCCAGCATCCTGGGGGTGCTGATGGTTTTCGAGTCCATGAGTCTACAGACTATCGTCCGGGGGCAGGGGGACCTGATCTGGGGAGTCATTCCCAAGTGGGGCGTGATTGTTCAGCCGTTAGGTTGCTTGCTTTTCCTGGTGGCGGGAATCGCTGAGACCAAGCGGGTTCCGTTCGATCTCCCCGAGGGCGAGTCGGAAATCATCGGCTACTTTGTCGAGTACAGTAGCATGAAGTTTGGAGTGTTCATGTTAACCGACTTCATAGAAACGGTCTTGGTTGCCGCCTTGGTCACGACGCTGTTTTTCGGCGGGTGGCAGGTTCCTTTCCTGCTGGCTGATGGCTTCCATTTTCCGGGCGGCCTCCACCTGGAATTGGGGGGCCTTACGGTGTCGCTCCTGCAAGTGCTGGCTTATGGGATCAAGGTCTTTTTCTTTTGCTGGTTCCTGCTCTTGGTGCGCTGGACACTGCCACGCTTCCGCTACGATCAACTGATGCGGCTGGGCTGGAAAATGATGTTCCCGCTATCCATCTTGAACCTGATTGCGACCAGCCTGGTGGTGCTGTGGATTCGATGAGAGTCGCCAGCTGGCCTGGGCTAAGCCGATGAAATACCGCGAACTCACCTTCAAGGAACGGTTATACATCTTCGAAGTCTTTAAGGGCCTACGGCTGACCAGCATGCATTTCTTCAGTAACATGAAGAGGCACATCCTGCGGCAGTTGGGTTTCCGGGGGATCGAGAAAGGGGCTGTGACCTTTCAGTACCCCGAAGAGCGTAGGCCTCTGTCGCCTCGATATCGAAGCCGCCACCGGCTCACCATGCGCGCGGACGGGTCTCCGCGTTGCGTGGCCTGCATGATGTGCGAGACTGTTTGTCCCGCCCGGTGCATCTACATTGTGGCCGGAGAGCATCCTGACCCCAATATCGAGAAGTACCCCCTCCGATTTGATATCGACCTGGGAGTTTGCGTGTTTTGCGGCTTCTGCGTGGAGGCCTGTCCGGAAGATGCTATCCGCATGGACACCGGTATTATTGAGATTGCCGCCTACAGCCGTAAAGAAATGATCTATCACATTGAGGATCTCCTGCAGTGACGGAGAGATCTCGATCTGATCCGGCCATCCGCGTCATCATGATGCCCCAAGACACCAATGCCATGGGCACCATTTTTGGTGGCGTTATCCTCAGTTACATTGATCAGGCTGCGGCCATCCAGGCTTACCAGCATGCCAGCCAGAAGTTCGTCACCAAGGCCATGAATGCCGTGGAGTTCGTGGCACCGGTGCGTCTGGGAGATGTGGTGAGTTTCTACACGAGTATCCTCCGGGTAGGCCGGACTTCCATCACCGTTAAAGTGGATGTGGAAGCCGAGCGTTTCCGTGAGCCGCAGGGAGCTCACTTTGTGAAAGTGACCGAAGCCACCGTCGTCTGTGTTGCGGTGGATGCTGCCGGGCGACCGACGCCCATTCAGCCTGCAAATCCCAAACCGGTTTTGTAACCGACCGGCCCGGCTCTTGCGTTCCTGGCAATAGAAGGGCATCAATGCGGCTTCCCAGCATGGTAATTCCTTCATTCCTTCAAATTCATGAGCAAGGCTGGAACGGCTGATTTCGAATCAATCGGAGGTTCCGTTGTCCCATGGTTCGATCTGGTAGAGGGCGGCATTTGACAACTCCCGCGGTCTTAGGTTTCCAGGCGATTTCGCTTTTTCTCTTTTTGACCCGCCTCGAGGCGCAGCCCATGGAATTTGTAGCGGAGAGAATGCCCACCGAGTCCTGCCATGCTTCCACCATCGTCGAGTTACAGCCTGGCCGGTTCCTCGCGGCTTGGTTCGGGGGCAGAGCGGAAGGGCAGTCCGACGTCGCCATATGGGGGGCCAAGAGAGAAGGTGGGCACTGGCAATCCCCCCGCGAGCTTGTGCGTGAGCCGCAGATGGCCAGCTACAACCCGGTTTTGTTTCATAGTGCCGATGGGGTCCTGTGGTTGTACTACAAGTTCGGTCCCACTCCTGAAACCTGGAGTGCCGGGAGGCGGTACAGCCTCGACCAAGGGGAAAACTGGTCGGCGGTGGAGCACCTGCCTGCCGGTCTATACGGGCCGATCCGGGCCAAGCCTTTGCTACTGGAAGACGGAACGATTGTTAGCGGCAGTTCCGTAGAGAGCTATCAGTCCTGGGCGTGCTGGATCGAACGAAGCACCGATCATGGCAGAACCTGGACTAGGCACGGTCCCATTGCGTTGTCTGGCGATGTTGCGCTGAAACCCTTGCGGCGTGGGGAGTCCCGAGGAATCATACAGCCTGTCATCGTTCCTATCGCAGGCAGCCGGCTGCGCCTTTACGCTCGTGCCACCTCCGATATCGGGCGGATCTGCATGGCTGACTCGACCGACCAGGGAATGATTTGGTCGGATGCCAGGCCGACTGAGCTTCCCAATCCGAACGCCGGAATCGACCTGGTCCGTTTGAAAGACGGCCGTTTGGTACTTATTTACAACCATTCGACTTTGAGGCGGACTCCTCTCAATCTGGCGGTGAGCCGCGACGGGGATCATTGGACCTCCTATCACGTTCTGGAGACTACTCCCGGGGAATATTCCTATCCGGCCATGATCCAGGGAACCGATGGTGACCTCCACATCACCTACACCTGGAATCGGAAGAAGATTAAATATGTCAGGGAACCGCTTTCGAATATCCCTTAACCGGGGTTGTGGAAAGAAGTCGTGATCTCGATTCATGAGGTCACCCGAGATCTTGTGGAACTGGCGGGCTCATGGGGCCCAGCCGTCCAATGGCCAACCAAGGGCCCGCTTCCCTTGTTTCCTGGACTCGGAATTTGGAAATAAGTCTAAAGTTTCCCGTGGGGTTTACGAATAGGTAAGTCAGAACAGTGATTCTGCTTTCTGCAGGGACATCACATTCTCCTCTGAAGCCAGTGTCGGTATTTTGACTTTTTGTCAATCCGGTGACATTTGTGTCTTAAAAAGCGCCCGGATTCCGATAAAAATCCCCTCCCTAAGGCTCACCCCAGAGCTTTTTTATTCATCTCTTGTATAAGTCATTTCAGTTACTTAGAGAGAACATGGGGTTCTTGATGCCAAATTCTGTATTCGGTAATTTTTACCTGGTCAAAATCGTGCTTCTCCCCTAGTGCACTGACTCAAGTAACTCGGGAGAGTTAGAAACGCACTCCTCGACGTGAAGGTCATTAATTACCCCAGGCTTTGAAACTGCCCCATGGAGACTCAAACCCTTTCCAAACCGAATGGAGGAACGATGCTACAGACCCAGAAGAAGACTGCTAGCCAGACACGCCATTCCAGCGCTGCCAGAAGGAGGGAAGAACTGATTCTAGAGCACGTTCCGCTCATCAAGTACCATGCCTATCGGATAGCTACCCAGCTACCCCCCAATGTGGAAATCAATGACTTGATCAATGCGGGTGTCTTGGGCCTGATTGATGCCGTCGAGAAGTTTGAACCCTCACGCGGTGTCAAGTTCAAGACCTATGCAGAACTACGCATCCGGGGCGCCATGCTGGACAGCTTAAGGGAATTGGACTGGGCGCCCAGATCGCTGCGCAAGAAGAGCAAGGAACTCACCAAAGCCTCACAGAAGCTGCAGCAGGAACTGGGGCGGGAAGCGAGCGAACAGGAACTCTGCGAAGAAATGGGTATGGAACTGGACGACCTATTTAAGCTTACTGATCAGTTGAAGGGGCTGAGCGTTGGGAGTTTTTATGATGCCTCCAAGAAATACGACGAGGAGGAAAGCGACTCTGAAAGCCTGATTAATTACTATCCAGACGGCGTGACCAAAAGCCCTTATTTTGTTTTCGAGAAGGAGGAACTGAAAAAGATTCTCGCGGAAGCCGTGGACACACTGCCACGGAAAGAACGGCTGGTGGTATCTCTGTATTATCTTGAAGAATTGACTATGAAGGAAATCGGAGCGGTGCTGAGGGTCAATGAATCCCGTGTCTCACAACTCCACACCAAAGCCGTCATGAGGTTGAGGACCAAGCTGAAGAGTTCGTCCTATCGCCCGAAGTAAGCTGCGAGTGCCCCGCACTCCCCCGGCACTCACAGGTACTTGACCAAAAGGAAGAGCACCAAGAGGACCACGTAGTACAAGCCAAGTATCAGAAAGATCAAAAGCCCTACAATTGTTTCAAAATTCCATTTGATTTTGGGCTTCTTCATGTTGACTAGGGTTGCAGACTAGTCTCGTCTCTGACCACCTTCGGCATGTCGTTCATTAGCTTGGCTGTAATATCCCGCGACTCCAGTGCCCCCGCAATAATGATTTGGACTCTCTCTTTGTCTTTCTCACTGGTCAGGTTCAATTGCAGCAGCTCGGCATACACCAGAACCTGGGCAATCTTGTTGTTGAGTTTATGTAGTGAATTCCTGGCTTCCTGGAAATCAAACTCCATTCTGTCTCCTTCGTCATGGCGTAAAAGCCAGATTTCTAGTCCAACCGAAGAGCCTACAGATTCCTGGAAAATATCCGTGCTTGGGGCCTCCTAGCGGAACGTCCCCTTGGAGGCCTTCGCGGAGGATTCCGGGCTGACCTGTTCCATCAGGTTGAGGCGTTTCAGCTTCTCAATCAGAGTAGTCCGCTTTAAATTTAAAAGCTTGGCTGCTTGCTTCTTATTGCCGCCCGATTTCCTCAGGCTTTGGATGATCAATTCCTTTTCGACGTTGGAGACTTCGGTATTGAAATTGACCCCCTCGTCGGGAATGTAGATCTCGGAGAGGAACAAGTTGGCACTGGTCTTTTGGACCTCGGCCGGGAGATCGGATGGCATAATGACATTGCGCGGACCCACCAGTGCCACACCGCGTTCGATGGCATTTTCTACCTGCCGGATATTTCCAGGCCAGGAATAATTCATCAGCATCTTCATGGCTTCTTGGGCCACCGTCTTGATTTCCATGTTGGAGTTCTGACAATACTTCTTCACAAAATGCTTCGTCAAGAGCGGAATATCCTCCCGACGATCTCGGAGAGCCGGCAAATGCACGGGAATGACGTTCAAGCGGTAATACAGGTCGCTACGGAACTCGTTACGTTCCACCATTTCCTTTAAGGTGGCACTGATGGCGGCGATGATGCGGACATCCACCTTGATAGTCTCCATGCCACCCACCCGCTCAAATTCTCTTTCTTGGAGCACCCGAAGCAGCTTAACCTGGAGAGATGGGCTCATCGTTCCGATTTCATCCAGGAAGATGGTTCCCTTGTGGGCCTGTTCAAAGCGCCCGATTCGGGTTTGATGGGCTCCTGTGAATGCGCCTTTAACGTGGCCGAACAGTTCGCTTTCCAAGAGGGTCTCCGGGATGGCTCCGCAGTTGATACTGACGATTTTCTGCTCTTTGCGGAGACTGTTGAAATGGATTGCCCGGGCGATAAGTTCCTTACCCGTCCCGGTTTCCCCGCTGATCAGAACGGTGCTGTTGGTGGCGGCAATAGTTTCCACCAACTGGAAGATCTCCTGCATTGGCTTGCTGGTCCCGATGATGTTCTCGAAGCGATATTTCTCTTTCAACTGGGTTTTCAGGTACGCGTTCTCCTGTTTCAACCGGCGCCGCTCCAAGGCCTGTTTGACCAGGAGAGAGACTTCCAACAGCTGGAAGGGTTTGGAAATGTAATCGAACGCACCGCTCTTCATGGCTCGGACAGCGCTCTCCACGGTGCCGTAACCGGTAATAATGATGCCGATCAAATCGGGGTAGATGGAGAGTGCCTCCTGAAGAACCGTGTTGCCATCGATGCCTGGCAGTTTCATGTCGGTGATCAGAATATCGAAAGGAGTCTCCTTGAGCAGCGACAGGGCCTCCTCACCTGTGGAGGCTTGCTGAATCTCAAACCCTTCCTGACTGAGGTAGGAGGAGATGCCTTCTCTCAAGGGAGCTTCGTCATCGACAACCAGGATTGTTTCAGAACTGTTATGATCCATATGCCTTCTCTAAGATAAGATAGGATTGCCCCTCAAGTCCGAATCTACTCCGAATGCTTCAGGACTTCCTCCACGGCTTCAAGAATCTCCTTTATCTGGCAGGGCTTGGAGAGCACCAGATCGATCCCGTTCTGCTTCACACGTTCATCGTCCAACTGGATGCCCCAACCGCTCAACAAGATGATAGGAATCGCGGGTTTGGCTTTCTTCAAGGTTTTGGCAACCTCCCAACCCGACATGCCGGGAAGCCCCAGGTCGGAAAACACCAGATCGTAAGTGTTTTCGTTGAATAGCGCAATGCCTTCGGGGCCGGTTGCGGCAGCATCCACTTCAAAACCCGACGCCGCTAATATCTCCTCCATGAATTCTCGAATTACGTCTTCATCGTCGATGACTAGAATTCGCAGTTTCTCGCTTTTGACGGGGAGTTTTCGAGTCGCGAGGCCCCTTTCAGACTGCTGGGCGGCAGGAAGGCGAATCGTGCAGGTTGTCCCCCTACCCGGCGTACTGTCGAGCAGAATCCTTCCGTGGTGCCGCGTGATAACGCCATAGGCCACACTCAGCCCCAAGCCTGTGCCTTTCGGACCCTTAGTGGAGAAGAAAGGATCGAAAACTCTCTGCAACACGTCATCGGACATTCCAATCCCCGTGTCCTTGATCTTTAATTCGACCACGTCGCAGCCCTCACTGGTTGCGTTTTCAGACAGGATTTCGAGAGTTCCACCCTCCGGCATCGCATCAATCGAGTTGGACACGATATTGAGGATGACCTCAGTTAGCTCCGTATCGATGCCATCGACCAGGCTGATATCCCCGGGAATGAAGCGAATGTCGATCTTGATACCCCTGGCTTCCACCTGATCCTTCCAGACAGGCTTGATGATCTCAACAGCACTGTTGACCACCTGGTTCAGGTCCACAGGGTTGAACTTCTTGTCCGTGCGAATGCGCGTGAAATCCTGAATCCTTCTCACGGTCTGGGCGCCGAGGACGGCTTGTCTTTCAATCGTCTTCAGATCGTGTTTCCAGGTCAAGAGATCCATTCCGCCATCGTTCTCCAGTTGGCTCAATATCGATTGCGTTTTCCCCAGGATCCCGGCCAGAACATTGTTGAAATCATGGGCCACACCGCTGGCCATTTCACCCAGGGCTTTCAACCGTTCCACTTGGACCAACTGGTTCTGCAGTTCTCGCTGTTCGGTGATGTCCTTGCCCGCGAAGAGCCAGGCAAAGAGACGACCGTCCGAGGTGTAAATCGGGGTGGCGGCGATTTCGAATGTTCCATTCAATTGCGGGTCCTCGAACTCCACGGGCACGATGCGGTCACGACCGTACACCTCGGGTTCTTGGTGAACACACCAAGGCGAGCCGGGATCCTTGAAGACTTCCTCGGCTTTCTTGTTCACCAAAAGGCGAGGCTCGGAATTCAACCGACGGGCCATGGCTTTGTTGACGCGGATGATCTTTCCCGTGAGATCCTGAATACAGATGAGCTCCGACATCGCATCGAAAGTGGTTTCCCATTCGGTCTTGGCCTCTCGGACTGCATTGAACAAGCCTGCATTGGCGATGGCGGCGCTGATCTGCCTGCAAATAGAGTTCAGGATCTCTAACTGGTCGGCAGCGAGACTGTTCTGTAGGAAACTGCCGGCAAATACAAAGCCGAAGAGTTTTTCCTTGAAGAAGAGCGGCAGAACAATGAACGACTGGATCGCTTCCCGCTGGCAAGGCCGGACCAGTTTTTCCAGGACCTTGCCCCCCATCACACCACCGGGGTCCGGATGAATGAGAGGTTCCTTGGATTGAAACA
>JBGPHY010000063.1:0-14889 GCA_041484625.1 Terriglobia bacterium
CCGGACACCTCGATCAGTGACTTCAGTCCGAAGTTGACGGGCGTTTGCAGACCCTCGAGACCCAGCTTGGCCATTACCCGGTTCTCACCAATTAGGGGGACCACATCAGCAATAGTGCCGATGGCAACGATCTTGAGGAAGGAGGGTAGATACTTCTCCTGATTGGCTCTCTGGAACAAGGCCTGGACCAACTTAAAGGCCACTCCCACACCGCACAGATTCTTGTCCGGGTAATGGCAATCCGGACGTTTGGGATTGAGCACTGCCAGGGCTCTGGGAAGACCAATTTCCGGAAGATGGTGATCCGTGATGATGCAGTCCACGCCCAGCAGAGTAGCCTTTTCGACCACGTCGAAGGCCTTGATTCCGGTATCCACGCTAATGAGAAGCCGGACGCCGGAGGCGGCGGCCTGTTCGATTATTTCGGTCTTCATCCCGTACCCGTCCAGCAACCGCCGTGGAATATGATAGGATGTGCGGGCCCCCATCATATCCAAAGCCTTCTGCAGGATCACCACAGCCGTAGTGCCATCCACATCGTAGTCGCCGTAGATCAGGATTTTCTCGTTCCGTTCAATAGCATTTAGAATGCGGTCGACCGCTGCGGGTAGGTCTTGCATGTCAAAGGGATTACCCAAGTGCTCAAGCTGAGGCTGCAGAAACCGTCTGGCCTCGAAAGGAGTGGAGATGCCGCGGTTCACCAGGAGGATAGCGAGTAAACTCGGAACCCCCAAGGCGCGCGCCAACTCTTTCACGAGAACCGGGTCTGGACCTGCCAGCTTCCACAACATGCGGTCAGCCAAAACCTCCTCCTGTCTACTATCTATTTCCATAGTCATTGTCCGCTACCCAGCCGAATAATTCAACCCTATTCCAAGAGGCGTCGGTTGCTCAAAGCTGGATGATGATGGCTAGGGACGCGACACCCGGATCCGCCGGAAGAGTTTTTGCAGCAAATCAAGAACTCCACATAGGACCAGGCACATCCAAAAATCCATTGCGATTCCCCAATCCAGGCGAAAGGGTTGGTGCCTAAGAGGTTCAGGTAACCAAGGTTGAACAAAAAAATAGACGAGATTGCCGCCCACTACGGCTATCACTGTCTTTAAAATCGGGAAATGGTTGAGCATCTATATTCCTGGCCGCCTAGCAGTGACTCGGCTTTCCTGTGGACCAACACCCCTCCCAGGTCCACAAATGGCAGTAAAGCAGACGGGAAGCTAATTCTTGATTCCAGAATGAGATCTAAGATAACGCACCTTAAATTCCGATATATTGAAACTGACACGCATGTTGGCAACCAGCCTCGGCGGCTGGAGGAAAATTCTATACTTGATCCGGCATTTACTTTATCATTCGTGGAGATGCCAAGCCCGAATCAGATTAAAGATCTAGAGAAAAAAGTCGAAAAGCTCTCGATTTTCCACCAGGTTGGAAAGGCGCTGACCTCGACTCTGGATTTGCAGGAAGTCTTGACCCTGATCATGGGGAAGATCAGCGAGTTGCTCCAGCCCACCACCTGGTCTCTCCTGCTGGTCGATGAAAAACTTCAGGAGCTCCTGTTTCGGATTGCTGTCGGCAGAGAATCAGAGAAAATCAAGGATACCCGGATCAAGATCGGACAAGGGATTGCCGGTTGGGTGGCTCAGCACGGAGAGCCAGTCATCTGCAGCGATGTGTCCAAGGACCCCCGTTTTTCCGCTGATGCCGACGGGAGAATCTACCGCAACATCAAGTCGGTGGTCTGTGTTCCCCTTTCCAGCAAGGAACGGACGCTGGGGGTCATCGAGCTGATCAATTGCTTCGAGGGAACCTTCCCCGATGAGGATCTCTCGATGTTGACTTCGCTGGCCGACTACGCCGCCATCGCCATTGAAAATGCCATGTACGTGCGGCGGATCCAGGAACTGACTATTACGGACGATTGTACGAACCTGTACAACTCCAGATACTTCAACTACATGATCGACGCTGAATTGAGTCGGTCCAAACGGTACAACTACAAGTTTGCGGTCGTCTTCTTCGATCTGGACCGGTTCAAATTGGTGAATGACACGCACGGGCACCTCTGCGGCAGCCGTCTGCTCCGCGAAATTGGCGACCTGGTCCGGTATCATCTTCGCGACATCGATACTGCATATCGCTATGGGGGAGATGAGTTTATCCTTCTGCTGCCACAGACCTCAAAAGAGAATGCCCTGCTGGTCGCCCGCCGGCTCTGCGATCTCCTGAACAAGACTACGATTCAGCTGGACGAGAGTATCCAGCTTAAGATCACTGCCAGCTTTGGGGTAGCAGCCTTCCCGGATGATGCCACTAGCAAAGTGGAGCTGGTTCGATTGGCCGACCAAGCGATGTACCGTGTCAAGAACCGTTCCCGAAATGACGTAGAGGGAAGCTGACGTCCCGTGAATTCTCTTTAAGAGTCGCCCCAGTCGTCCAATATCCCAATGGGCCTGATGGCAATATCTCCCCGATCAGACAACAATTGCCAGTCCTCTGTTGGGCGCTCTGCTGAACGTCTCGCCCTGCGATCTGCCCTCATATTCACCTCAATTTTCACGGTCATCGAGTTTGTGGGAGGCTTGCTGACCAACAGTCTGGCTTTGATAGCCGATGCGGGCCACATGTTGACCGATGCCGCGGCTCTTGCCCTCAGCATGTTTGCATTATGGTTTTCCTCCCGTCCTGCAACTCCCGCCAAGACTTACGGTTTTTTCCGTGTCGAGATACTGGCTGCCCTGATTAATGGCACCGGCCTAGTTGTGTTGTCCTTGCTGATTTTTTATGAAGCCTACTATCGACTTCTCTCCCCTCCTTTGGTCGACAGCCGGGTCATGCTGATCATCGCCTGGGCGGGATTGGGAGTCAACTTGATCTGTGCCTATTTGCTGCATCGCTGCCATCACACCAGCCTGAATGTGAAGGGGGCATTTCTCCATGTCGTGGGCGACGCCGCCAGCTCCGTGGGCGTCATTTCCGCCGGTTTACTCATGTGGCTCAGAGGCTGGTACTGGGCAGACCCTTTGGCCAGTGCCCTGGTCGGGGTTTTGATTCTCTATAGCTCGTGGAGGCTCGTAAAAGATTCAGTCGATATCCTGCTGGAGGGAACACCCGCGCATATTAATGTGGCCGAGGTGCGAGAACATCTCTGCGGAGAGGAGGGTGTGGAATCCGTTCATGACCTTCATATCTGGACCTTGACATCAGGCATCCATGCCATGAGTTGCCACGCCGTGCTATGTGGCGAAAAAGACCGTCATGAGATCCTGGAGAAGCTGAGTGAAATCATGCGGAGTCGATTCGGGATCGGCCATACAACTATTCAGCTGGAGGAAGTCAACCTGCAACATCGGGAGATGCGCGGATGTCACTAGAACAATATTGCAATGTCTCGAGTTGATTGTTGTGACAATTTTCTGTATTTTATCGAAAAGTACTAGTGGTGGAGATTCTTGGGCTTAGGTGTCTGACTTTGCGAACGGGAAGGAGCGTGTCAAGTATTCATGAAGCGGTTGTTTACTAGTGGGATTTTCACCTTGCTGGGTCTAATTGGGTTTGCCGGTGGTTACTTTCTTAAATTCTTGATGCAGAAAAACTTAGCTGCAAGCATGACTCTGGTCGTGGTGGCGGTCGCCTGGGTTAAGATGTTTGAAATCCGCGATCAGATTTTCCCCTGATTGCTAGCCGCTTGTCGGTCTCCTGATCTCGATCTTCCCCCGACTGGGGTGGTTCCAGATTATGCATGGGATTTTCTGAGTTAAGTTCACTGGTTCCTTTCCCCAAGCTTTCACTCAATCCCCGTCCAGGGCTTGGACACACCCAAGATCCTCTGGCTTACCCAGGGATGCCCAATCCAAACCTGCATCTTCATTTCCTATAATCGCCAGAATTGCTCCTTTTTAAGGATTTGACAAGCGTGGAGTGGGATCTAATAATATAAATTGACTCCCTGAGGCCTTTAACGTTAGGATAGGGGGTTTTTCATATTGTTGGATGCTCCGCTTGGCGATTAATGACCCTGGAAAACAGCCACGAACTGTTGGAGTTTAGAGCCTTAATCGACATCATCGTCAAGTTAGCGGATTCTACCATGGAAGCCCGGCATATCGAAGAGCTGGCGCCCCTGACTCAACCCAGCGAAATCCAGAGACATTTTGATCTGATCAAAGAGTGGCTCCAACTCTCGGAATCAGGCAATGCGCCCCGTTTTTCAGGGTTGCCAGATTGCTCTCTAATCTTCGAAAGACTGGAGATTCAAGGATGCGCCTTAGAAGCCCGGGAACTTCTGCAACTGTCGAAGGTGTTGCTCTGTACCCAATCAACCAAGAGTCTCTTGAAGGCAAACGCTGCAGAGTGCCCGAACTTGAGGAGGATTGAACATCAGTTACCTTTGCTGAACCACCTGGCTTCTGCGGTGGCGGGCAAGATTAATGAGTCCGGCGAAGTCGAAGACAACGCCAGCCCTGAGTTGAAGCGACTGCGCAACGAAACCAATGTAATTCGAGGACGGTTGTACCGGTCCCTGGGTGACATCTCCCGCCGGCACAACGTTGACCAGGTCCTCCAGGACGAAGTCATCACGATCCGAAATGAACGATTCGTCATCCCGGTGCGGGCCGAGAAGCGCAAGGAACTGAACGGAGTGGTGCACGGCACCAGTTCCAGCGGCTTGACGATTTTCGTCGAACCCTTGGAGACGATCGAACTGAATAACCAGATGGTGCGTCTCCGCGAACAGGCAGCCGAAGAAGTTCGTCGCATTCTGCGTTCTTTGACCGAACAAATGCGGGAGCATCTGGCTGAACTCCGGCAAGCAGCTCATGGGCTGGGTGTTCTGGATTCAATCCTGGCAAGAGCCCGGTTCGCACAGGATTACCGCTGCACCCTACCGAGAATCAATCAGGACGGGGTGTTTTCCATTAGTGGAGGTCGCCATCCGGCACTGGAAAAGACCTTGCGGGCGCAAGGTAAGGACGTGGTCCCGATCTCCCTCCGGCTGGATCGAACCCGTCAAATCCTGGTGATTAGTGGTCCCAACACGGGGGGGAAAACCGTTGCGTTGAAGACCGTGGGGCTTCTGGCCCTGATGGCTCTATCCGGTATCCCCGTCCCGGCTGAAGCGGCAGACTTTTGCGTCTTTCGACAGATCCTGGCTGATATTGGCGACCGGCAGTCGATTGCGGAAAATTTGAGCACATTCTCCTCTCATCTCATTAACATCAGGTCCATTCTGGGAGAGGCCCAGCCGCCGGCGCTGGTTTTGCTGGACGAATTGGGAACAGGGACAGACCCGGCCGAAGGTTCAGCTCTCGGTGTGGCAATTGTGGAGAGTCTTCGGAATAAAGGCATCATGAGCGTGGTCACGACTCATCACAATGGGTTGAAGATGTATGCCTCCAGCACTCTTCGGGTTTCGAATGCCTGCATGGAGTTTGACGAAGCCACTCTGCAACCGACCTTTCGATTGCTGGACGGCATTCCAGGCAGCAGCAGCGGTATCGAGATTGCCCGCCGACTGGGCCTGGAAGAGAACCTCCTGGATCATGCGCGGGGCCTGATCTCAGAAGAAGAGAAGGCCGTAGCGCTTTACTCTCGGCAGTTGCGGGAGCAGATTGCTTCTGCTGAACAGGTCCGTCGGAAACTGGAACGGGAACGGGTACAACTGGAGGAGCAACGTCGTGGACTGGAACTCAAATACCTGAAGCTGGCCGAGCAGAAACAAAGACAGGTAGAGCAATACTGGCAGGACGCCTTTGCGGATTTCCAGCAGGAGACCCGCAGATTGGTCGCTGAGATCAAGGACAAGTACCTCTCCGTCAAGGTCCGGAGAGAAATCGAGCGTAAGACAGCCCGGCTTCGGGAGCGGAGCCAAACTGAGCTTGCGGGGTTGAGAGAGGAGCCCTCCCCGCCCCGGACCCCGGTTCAGCCGGAATGCCTTGCGAACCTGAGAGCGGGGTCCCGAGTCCGGGTCAGACGTTTTGGGCAGACCGGGATCGTGACGACACATCACAAGGAAGACGAATGGGAGGTGTCAGTCGGCAGCATCAAGTGCGTCCTGCGGGCTTCAGAGTTGGAAGTCCTGCATCCGGCGGAGGCTTCGCTCCAGACTGGAAAACGAGGGCCTTCTCACATCACTGTCCACCTCAGCAGCCCTGAACTGGCCAGCAATGAAATTAACTTGACTGGCTGCACCGTGGAGGAGGCCATTCGGCAGACCGACAAGTTCCTGGACCAAGCCTACCTGGCCTCCGTCTCGCCGGTGCGTTTGATCCATGGTTTTGGAATGGGAGTTTTGAAGAGGGCCCTCTCCGAGTGGCTGGCTGCCCAGTCCTACGTGGAGGAATTTCATGCGGCTCCTCCCCGGCAGGGGGGGGGTGCTGTAACCATAGTTTCTTTGAAGTCTTGATGCGATTCAACACCAGCTTCGTCGACCAGGTCAAGAGCGGAGTAGACATTGTCCGTGTCATTTCGGATTATGTCAGGCTGCGCAAATCAGGGGCAAACTACCTGGGTCTCTGCCCCTTCCACTCGGAAAAGACTCCCTCATTCAACGTGCATGCCGGGCGGCAGTATTACAAATGTTTTGGTTGCGACGCCAAGGGGGACGTGATTAAGTTTATGCAATCCATCGAGCGGATTACTTTCCCTGAAGCCGTCAAGTTCCTTGCCGAGCGGTTCGGAATACCACTGCCCAAGATGGACTTCGACCAGGAAATGGACGAGACCGCCCGGGAACGAACAGTACTGCTGGAGGTCCATGAAAAGGCCGCCAGGTTTTTCGCAGACCAGTTGGCCCGTAGCCGAGAGGGCAGGCAGGCCCGGACTTACCTGAGAGAAAGGGGAGTGACGGATCAAGCGATCGAGAAATTCGCCGTGGGGTACGCCCCGAGTGCCTCGGACGCGCTTTACCGCGTGCTGAATGAGCAGTTTTCCACTGAGCTGCTGTTGAAGAGTGGCCTCATCCTGAACAGTGAGTTTGACTCCCGACAGTATGATCGGTTTCGCAAGCGAGTGATGTTCCCTATCCGCAGCGAGGGAGGAAAAATCATTGCCTTTGGCGGTCGAATCCTGGGAGAGGGGCAGCCCAAGTACCTCAACTCCCCGGAAACGCCCATCTATTCCAAGAGCCGCACGCTGTACGGGCTCTACCAGGCGCGAGAATCAGTGCGCCGCAAGAACTTCGCTATCCTGGTGGAGGGTTACATGGACTGCATTGCATTACACCAGGTCGGAATCGACAATGCGGTGGCCTCCTGTGGGACCAGTCTAACCGATCTGCAGGCCAGGCTGCTGGGCCGGTTTACTGACCGGATCGTGGTGAATTTCGATCCCGATTCGGCCGGCGCTGCCGCCGCCTTAAGGTCGTTGAACATCTTCCTCGAGAGTGGCTTCCGAATTCGCGTGCTGGCGCTGCCCGGCGGAGACGACCCCGATGCCTTCGTCCGGAAGGAAGGAGTTGAGGCCTATTCCCAGTTGTTGGGGAAGGCACCCCAGTACTTCGAGTACCTGTTGGAGAAAACTCGCCAGGAAAATGACTTAAGGTCAGTGGAGGGCAAGGTGGTTGCGGTTGGATCTCTGCTTCCCTATTTGGCCCGGATTGCCAATCGAATTGAAAGAGCGGAATTGATCAAGAAAGTGGCCGAGATGATCGGGATCGATGAATCTCTCATCAGGGAGGAGTTGAAGAGTGCCCGATCTGAAAATTGGGAACCTGCAGCCATCCGAGAGTCGGCTCTGCGCGTCGAGTTGAAGAGTTCAGAGAAGTACCTCCTCAAGGCTGTCCTGGAGGATGAGACCATTGCCTCCAGGGTGCTCCCGGATCTGGCGGCTTCCGGGGACCACCTCGGGTTGCAGTGCGAGGGTCTGTTCCAGGAGATGATCTCGCTTTACCGGGAGCAGGGTCACCTGGACTTGACTCAACTCCAGGACCGCCTGAAAAGCGAACAGGATAAGTACTTCCTGAACCAGGCTCTCTTTGCCCAGCTGAACCCCATGGAAGTCTTGCGTTGTCTCGAAGCCATCAAGCGGCAAAAAGCTGAGCAGGAAATCGCCCTGTTGCAGAGGCAAATTCAACAAGCCGAAAGCTCTCGAGACTATGAACGGGTGGCCAGCCTGCACACCAGGAAGACGGAGTTGAAGAAGATGATGGCCCGGTAGCCCGTGCTCGACGTGCGCCTAAACGCCGTGGAGCAAGCTCGGCGAGCGGGGCGAAAGGACGTACCCAATTTCAATCTAAGGAATTGAAACCTATGGCAAATATGGATGACAACGACACTTTGGATTCCCTGGAACGGAGTCTTACCCTGGGACTGGACGACAAGTACGACGAGGTGAAACAGCTTATCGATATGGGAAAGGAAAAGGGCTATCTGCTCTACGATGAGGTTAACGACCTCCTTCCCTCCGATGTGACCTCCTCCGATGAACTCGATGACATGTTCTCCATCTTCAGGTCCCAAGGAATCGAAGTCGTGGACGGGGAGCCGAAGATTTCCGAGGTCGAAAAGCTCGGATTCGACAAAGAAACTCCCGAGGATGTCGAACTGGACCTGACTCCGGGAGTTCTGGACAAGACCAACGATCCGGTTCGACTGTATCTGCGTGAAATGGGGACGGTCCCCCTGCTGACACGCGAAGGTGAGGTGGAAATTGCCAAGCGCATCGAGCGCGGCCAGTTGAGCGTCCTAAAAGCCGTCTCCCGCTCCCCCATCGTCGTCAAGGAAATCCTGAATCTCGGCGGACAGTTGCAGCGGGGAGAGCGGTCCATCAACGACGTGATCATCTTTAACGATGACGTGCTGGCGGATGAGAAGGTTGAGGACCGGCTGAGAGAGACCGTGCTGGACATCGAAGAAATTCAAAGAATGTTTAAGAAGCTAAATCAGCTGGTGCAAAAGTTCCAAGGCCCTCAGAAGGGCAAGACCGTTCGGATTGTCCGCAAACAGCGCTATACGCTCACTCGGCAGAGGATCCACATTTCCCGAGCCGTCCGCAGATTGGAGTTTACTCCCTCAGAATGGACCCGGCTGATCGACCAGATTAGGCGGATGTACGAGACCTACCGGCCACTCGAGAAGGAAGCTACCCGCCTGCAGAAAAAGAAAGAACATACTAAGGAAGGGAAAAACCTGAACCTGATCAACAAGGAATTGCGCGCCGTCCGGGAGAAGATCGCTGCCATCGAAGAGGAGTCCCAGACTAAAGGGAACGACTTGAAAAGGACTCTCCAGACCATTGAACGGGGAGACGTAGAGGCCAATGAGGCCAAGCGAGAGCTGGTCGAAGCCAATTTGCGCCTGGTGGTCTCTATTGCCAAGAAGTACACTAACCGTGGGCTGCAATTCCTGGACTTGATCCAGGAGGGAAATATCGGCTTGATGAAGGCCGTCGATAAGTTCGAATATCGTCGGGGCTACAAGTTCTCCACGTATGCTACCTGGTGGATCCAGCAGGCCATTACTCGCGCCATAGCCGATCAAGCCCGGACCATCCGCATTCCGGTGCACATGATTGAAACCATCAACAAACTGATCCGCACCTCCAGAAGCCTGGTTCAGGAACTGGGGCGCGAACCCACCTCCGAGGAGATTGCAGTCCGAATGGACATTCCCGTGCAAAAGGTCCGCAAGGTGTTCAAGATTGCCCAGGAGCCGATCTCTCTGGAAACCCCCATTGGCGAGGAAGAAGATTCGCACTTGGGGGATTTCATCGAAGACCGGCAGGTGGTTTCTCCCGCTGAGGCGGTCATCAACATCAATCTCAAGGAAATGACCGAGAATGTCCTGAAGACCCTGACTCCCCGGGAAGAAAAGGTCATCAAAATGCGTTTCGGGCTGGACAATGGAAGCGATCACACCCTCGAGGAGGTCGGGCAGAATTTCGCGGTCACCCGTGAGCGCATTCGCCAAATCGAGGCCAAGGCTCTGCGCAAATTGCGTCATCCCTCGCGCAGCCGGAAACTGAGGCCCTTTCTGGACGGAACCTTCCGGGACTAGACTGCCACCTCGACAAACTCCCGCGCGGGTGGTATAGTTGGCTCTCATTGAAGGGCCCATAGCTCAGTTGGTTAGAGCCCCCGGCTCATAACCGGGCAGTCCTAGGTTCGAGTCCTAGTGGGCCCACCATCCTAAGACCCTTGGCACGCAATGCTTCCTGACCTGGAACGACTCATCCGACTGCAAGAAGTCGAACTTCAAATCAAGTATCTTACCGACCGAATCGAACTGCTGCCGAGAAAAATGGAAGAGCTTGAAAGCAAGCTCAACGTCACTCTTCAGCACCTCAAGGCTGGCAAGGACCGGCTCATTAAACTCGCGTCAGAAAAGAAAAAGCTGGAGGTCGGCATTCAGGACCTGGAGTTGAAAATCTCCAAGTACCGCGGCCAGCTTACAGACGTCAAGACAAATGAGCAGTACCGATCACTCCTGAACGAGATCGAGTTTGCCAATGGCCACATCCGCAAAATCGAAGACGAGATCCTGGTTCAGATGGAGGAAGAAGAGACTCTTCGGCTGGAGAATGCTCGAATTGAACAACAACTCGCCAAGGAACAAGCCGTGGTGAATGCGGAGAAGAAAGCAGCCGAGGCGGAGGTGGAGCAGGACCGAAAGCTGCTAGATACCGCCGAGGTGGATCGGCACCAGTTGATCCAGTCTCTTGATCCAGCGCTTTACGAAACGTACACGCGGATTGCCAGCATCCGCAAAGGTGTTGCCCTGGCCAGGGCCGTCGACGAGTCCTGTCAGGATTACCACGTACGAATCCGACCTCACCTGTTGAGCCAGGTCATGTCCGGCGAGACCATTGTGGCTTGCGACAGTTGTGACCGGATTCTGTATTGGAAAGCCGATATTCCATATGAAGCACCGGCTTGATTCGAGAGGATCGGTGGTGGCAGGAAGAGCACTCTTGAAAACCTGGACTGCGTATATTGATGGAGGATCCCGCGGTAATCCCGGCAACGCCGGCTACGGCGTTTATGTCGCCGATGGACAGGGGAATCCGGTGGCCGAACTTTCGCGGAACCTGGGGAACCGCACCAACAACCAGGCCGAATATGCTGCCCTGATTGCCGTCTTGGAATTTGCCCGGACCCGCCAGATCGAAATGCTCCAGGTGTGCGCAGATTCCGAGCTGTTGGTCAACCAGATCCTGGGACTCTATAAGGTGAAGAATCCAGAGTTGCAGGTCTTGCATCAGAGAGCCAGATCCTTGATTTCCGGTTTGAAATCCTTTTCTATCCGCCATATTCCCCGGGAACAGAACCGGGAAGCCGACCGTCTGGCGAACCAGGCCATGGACCAGCAGGAGCGTCCTCCACGACAATCCCGGCAGAAACCAACCGGAACCCGAAGTATCTCCGCCGTGTTCCAGGACGGTTGTTTCCTCCCGGAGGAACCTCTGGACATTCCGGATGGCAGTAAGTTCCGTCTCACTCTGGCTCCCGACAAACCTGAAGACCTCCTGTAGGATCTAATCTTTCTTCATGCAAAATGGGTGCTCTTGCAACGCAGAGTTCTCCTGTTCACGAGAGGAATTCAGGCTCCTTGACCTTCTCCACCAGTCGATGTTGATGAGCTAGCCGGAAGAACAATCGCAACCCTTCGAGATTTTCCGCATCCAAACTGTAGTTGATGCATTCTGTCAAGTACAGCAGCAGGAGGTCTGCCGGAAGGCCCAGCTTGACGGAATGCTCCTCGGCAATGTCTTCCAGGTGCTCGCGGCCTTCCTGGTAGGACTCTTGAAAAGAGGCGGTTTCCACGTGGCCGCTGTCCTCCCGTACCCCCCAGAAGGCAAAAACAAAGGGTTTCCCCGTCATTTGCCGCCATTCGACGGCCAGATCATAACGGAACAGTCCGTGGTCCAGCGCCTTCAGCGCCACATCACCAATCACCAGCGCGGCGTCATGATTCCCGAGCATTGCTTTCAGGTCGGGTGGGGATGAGATGATCTCTGGATTGACATGATAGTGTTCCCGCAACAGGATTTGGAGCAGGCAGAAAGAAGTCCGTGAAGAATTGTCTGCCGCAATGGTCGTCAATTCATTGATTGGGACTTTGCTGATCAGCAGCACGCTTCGAACCTCCCGCTTCGCCGCGATCGACAGCTCGGGAACGATTTTCAGCCCTGGGATTCGCAGGTACTCGACTGCCGGAATCAGCCCTACGTCGACTCCCCCTTCCGCCAGCAAGTCGGAACATCGGGAGGGTGGAGAGAAATCCAGATCGAATCGCGCTTTCTGCCTCCCCTGGATGAATCCCCAGGCGAGCGGCAAGGAATTCAGGTAATGCACCACCGAAAGTCGCTGTCTTCTCATGGCAGAATTCTAGCCTGTTTGAGACGTTTTCGTTCTTTTAATTCACTCCCTTTTTCGCTAGAGTACCAGCGGCCCGCAAGTCTTCTGACGGTGAGCCAGAAACCGCCTTCCACATGAGAGGATGCTCTAATGGCCTGGCACCAGAATTACGATCCCCTTCACAACTGGCCGCTCTCGACACTGGTGGCGACGCTTCCAGTATTGGTTCTCTTCTTCGTCTTGCTGGTCCTCAGGAAGCGGGTATGGGTTTCCGCCCTTTGCGGTATGATCACCGCCGTGCTGGTCGCGGCCCTGGTGCTGAGAATGCCCCTCCCCCTGATCTCGCTGGCCTCTTTGCACGGGTGTGTATTCGGTTTCCTGCAAATCGCCTGGATCATTATGTCCTCCATATTTCTTTACAACATCGCCGTGGAGACTGGCCAGTTTGAAGTGATGAAACAGTCCATTGCTTCGGTCTCGTCGGACCTGCGGATTCAGATGATCCTGATTGCCTTCTGTTTTGGCGCCTTCCTGGAAGGGACGGGCGGCGGCGGAGCCCCGGTGGCCATCGCCGGCTCTTTTCTAATCGGGTTGGGTTTTCCACCGTTTCAGGCCGCGACCCTCTGCCTCCTGGCCAACACTGCGCCGGTCGCCTGGGGCGGAGTGGGCAATCCCGTGCGAGTCCTGGTAGGGGTGACCGGTTTGTCGGAGCCCGTGGTGAATGCGATGCTGGGAAGGATTCTGCCGCCATTCTCCCTGATCCTGCCCTTGTGGCTGATGCGCAGCACGGTGAATTGGAAGCAGACCCGGGAGGTCCTACCAGCACTGCTGGTTAGCGGAGCCTCCTTTGCAGCCACGCAGTTCTTCTGGGCCAACTACATGGAAACCGGATTGGTTGACATCGTATCGGGAACTGTTGCCCTGCTGGCGATGGTGGGATTCCTTAAACTCTGGAAACCGGCCAGCATCATGGAAATTGATCCGGCGGCCACCCAGGGGAACGCGGTCCATCACTCCCCCAGGACTGTGCTCAAAGGCTGGTCGCCATTCATCCTGGCATCAGTCTTCATCTTTCTAGCGGGCATGCCTTTCGTGAATAGACACCTACGCTTCCAGGCACTGACCTTCCCACTGTCCGGCTTGCACAATGTGGTCGTACGGGTTCCGCCCGTGGTTCCACTGCCCACTCCAGAAGAAGCCAGGATGAATCTCAATCTTCTGGCCTTGCCTGGAACGGCGGTCTTTGTTGGCGCGTTCTTGTCGGTCCCCATGTTAGGGCTGTCATACCGCCGTGCCAGCCGTCTATTCTTGACCACGTTCCGTCAGTTGATACCTTCTCTGCTGGCTATTTGCTTCATGGTGGGGCTGGCCTTCGTCACCCGATACGCCGGAATGGATACCATCATCGGGCTGAGTCTGACCCATACGGGTTGGGCCTACCCCCTGTGTGGCACCTGGCTTGGATGGTTGGGAGTCGCACTGACTGGAACCGACGCTGGATCGAACGCTTTGTTCGGTAACCTCCAGAAAGTCACGGCCGAGCAGTTGAGCCTCAGTCCCGTGCTGATGACCTCGGCCAACAGTGCCGGAGGGGTCATGGGGAAGATGATTTCAGCCCAAAGCATCGTGGTTGCCACGGCCGCTACCAAGCAGGAAGGCAAAGAAGCTGAACTTTTCAAAGCCATCTTCAAACACAGCATTATCCTGGCCACACTGGTGGGCCTGCTGGTGATGGTTTACGCTTACTGGCTTCCCTGGGTTGTGCCCGGCCCCTGAGTTGAACTCTTTCATAGTCTCTCTTCTAAGAAACTTGCAGGTTAAGTGCTGCGTTTTCAACCAGTGTATATCCGAGAGAAGCAGCCCGTTTTTTGAGGCTTTTGAGGATATTCTCTCGGTAGCGTTGTTCGTAGTATTGGGCTCCGGGATCGACGTAGTTGTGTCCGTATTTGAGCAGCAGATAGACGATCCTTGCCAGCTTGTGGGCCGTGGCGGTAATGGCTTTGGCCGGACCCAGCCGAGCCTTCAGCCGCCGGAAGAAGGCGCCCAGGGCACTTTGACTGTCTTTCAGACTTTGAGCCGCCATCCGCAACACATCGGCGGCACGGTTGAGCACGGGCCGGGTTCGGTTGTGGAGCACTTGTCCCCCACTGATGCGGTGGTCCGGGCACAATCCCAGCCAGGAGGCAAAATGCTTCTCGCTGGGCCAGCGATGCATGTTAAGCCCAATCTCAGAGATCAACGCTTGAACGTTGAGCACATCCAGCCCATCCACCTCGGTCAGGTCCACGCCCGTCACCCGATACAGCTGCTCACGCAGATTAAAAGGCAGTGGTTTGTGTTTGGACTTGCTTCGGTTCTTCTTGCGAGTCGGCGCTAAGGGCTGTTGTTCGAGATCCACCTTCGCTTCCCAGCCCGACAGCACCTGGTCCACTTCGACATCACAGTCGGCAATCTGTGCCTGCAGAAACCGGTACGACGCGCGCGCTTGCCGGAGAACAAACAAATGTTCGGGCCGGTAGTCTCCCGTCAAGGCTTTGGCAATGGTTTCCACACTGCTGCGGACTCGCGGGTCCTTCCATTGAGCCAGCTTC
>JBGPHY010000064.1:0-14715 GCA_041484625.1 Terriglobia bacterium
AGCCCGACTATGTGGATTGCCTGATTGGAAGCGGCTCATACAATTACTTCACCGGTTCGCTCCCGGCTGTCATCAAACTCTTTGCCTGGATGCTGGGAGCTCGGGGTGACCGTGAAAAGGGACTCAGAGAGCTGGAAAGGGCCGCTGAGAAGGGGGAATTAGGCCAGACCGAGGCAAAAACTGTGCTGCTGGGTGTCTACTTTAATGAACAACGGCCCGAGGACTACCGAAAGTTAAGTTTGAAGTTGATTGAACAGTACCCTCCCAACCACGTCTTTTACATGTGGCTAGCCAACCACTGCATTAAGCAGTATCGACTGCTGGCCGACCAAGGCACTGCCCAGGCGCAACTGGCTGAAGGAATCCGCTTCTTCAACGACCTACTCGCACGAGATGCCGGAAACCTAACACCGGGAGTCTCCCGGCAATACGCCTTTTACGAAAAGGGGCGATTGGAGCTGGAGAAGAAAGCCCTGGATAATGCTGTAGCCAGCTTCTCGCAGGCCATAGAACTGAGTTCCCGCGACAAAAACCTGCTGGCCCGGGCTCATCTGTATCGCGGGCTGGCGCTGGATTCAAAAGGGGATCGGGATTCCGCGCTTAAGGAATACAAGGTTGTACTGGGCCTCCCCAATGTGGGCGCAACCCAGAAATATGCCTCTCGATTTTCCAGGAGACCATTTACCGGGAGGCTGGACTGAGGGTCTGACAACTTCAGGAAGAAATTACCCTTCTCCCTTGACAGGAGCTTGCCATAGAACGTATCCCACGAAGAAGGGCCCCATGGACTGGATAAATTCTGATGTCTGCCGGGTCTTGCGCATGGCCTGCACGATATGGGAGAGGGGGTAGAGGGCCTTCCCAATTAGCCCAATGACAAAGTCATTGTCATGGACGTCTAGGCCATAGCAGGCGAGCCTGACATCGTGCCCCAGATCGGCTTCCCCGTAAGCCCGGCCAATCATCGCATGTTCCCGCAAAATGGCTCCCTGTTCCTGAGGAGGAAGCTTGGCAAATGCCCCTGACCGGCGAAGAGGATACCAGATGGCCCAAAGCCATTCTGGATTTCGCGTGGTCAACCGGGGCCGGCGGAGCAACCAGTTTTCCAAATCGGTTTCGTAGCCACCCGCATAAGTTCGCCCCACCATGGTGAACTCCGGCTTGGCAACCAGTTCCCTGAACGGGGAACTGATTAGCAGGTCCCTGTGTCTTGTGACCAGCGTGACTGGATCCTCGCTCATGGCCAGGATCCCGATTCCCTTAGGATCGTTGACATCCTGATAAAGGACACATTCTAGGCCACGGTGCTTCACCGCTTCCACCAGGGCAGGGGCATCCACACAACCTGTGTACACGTGCAATTGCATGAATAAACGAGTGTTCAGGGATTGCCGCGTGCCCTCCTGTGAGAGGCTTCGTTCCTGTATTTCAGATTGCAGATCGTTGACTGGTTCCATGTTTTCTCCGCCATCCGGCCTATGGCCAGCAGCTATTTCCTGACAGTTAGCTTTCCGTGCAGCATGTCCATTCTACCGGGAGCTGTTCAAAACTCGCTCCATTCGATCAATTTCCTCCTTCAATTGGTGTTGGCGCCGGGCCAGAGTGAAGACATAACCAAACAAAATAATCCAAATCAGGGTGTATGCTGCAAATAGGTAATTCATGGTACCTCCATGGAAATCAACCGCCTATCAGGATCAGGACTGCAAGCGGCGCTGCATGGCTTCTCCCGAATCATTCAGTTCCTCCAGATTGCAGCGCAGTCTCCAGAGATAGAAAAACAGAAGTGTGAAGGCCGCCAGACTGATGAACAAGGCGATGCGCATCTCCGGGTCCAACCCAGACTTCTCCCCTCCTGCGATGACGGGCTGGGGATGTTGGGTGCGCCACCAACGGTTTGCCATATAAACAATCGGGACGTCCACTGCCCCCAGGATGGCGAAAACCGCCGAGAGTTTGGCCCGCTGCTCAGCCGACTCCACCAACCGGCGCAACATGAGGTATCCCATGTAGATCAGCCACAACACGAAGAAGGAAGTCAAACGGGCATCCCAGGTCCACCAAATCCCCCAGACGGGTTTGGCCCAAATGGGTCCAGTGATCAACACCAGAGTGCAGAATACCGCCCCGATCTCAGCCGCTGAGGCCGAGCGGATATCCCAGTGTCGGCTGCTCTTTAGCAGGGAGAGCAGGCTGAACAGAAACACAAGAAATATAGCCAGAAAGCTGATCCAGGCCGAAGACACGTGAAAATAGAAAATGCGCTGAACCTCTCCCATGGTTAACTCGGTGGGGGCGTAGACAAAGACCGCATAAATCGCCGCCAGCATGAGAATGAAGGTCAAGAAGGCGTGAACATTATGTGCTTTCATAGTTTCCTTCCGGAGAGGACCTGCTGGTCGCCTCACTCTTCAAGGACATAGTCAAACAGCAACAAGGGTAGAGTAATGAAAATGATGTCATAAACGATCAGAAACTTCACCCAGAAGCCTAAGGCGGCCCCCGGAGGATCGGTCAAAGCTGCAGCCGTTGCTTCCACTGCGCCCAGAATGGCTGGCAAGGCAACCGGCAGAAAAAGGATGGGCAGCATGACCTCGCTCATCCGGGTGTTTATCGAGATCGCAGACAAAATGGTTCCCGCGGAGGCGAATCCCAGCGTTCCCAGGAAAGTAATGACTGACACCCAACCCAGCCGCGGCAGGATGTCCACGTTAAAGAAAATTGAGAAACAGAAAAGGATAATGGTTTCGGCGATCAGCATGAACAGCAAGTTGGACAGCATCTTTCCCAAGTAGATAGCCCCCCAATTGACCGGCGCCATCATCAGCCCCTGCAAGTTGTCGTTTTCCCTTTCGGTGACAAAGGTCCGGTTCATTCCCAGCATTCCTGCAAAAATGAATGTGACCCAGAGGAGCCCAGGGCCGTATTTCTCTGTGTCCAGGCTGTCCGGTTCAAATGCGAAATGAAACATCAAAATTACCAGTAGTCCGAACAACAGCATAGAAGTGAGGGCATCCTTGGTCCGGAATTCTGTCAAGATGTCTTTCCAGAGGATAGCGCTCACTTGGTTAAGAAAGTGCACTCTGCCCCTCTCTGAGAAACCGCTTGTACTTGTCCCTGACCTGGGCATGGTCTCCGGCCAGCTCGACGGCAATCCGGCCCTTCTCGACGAACACCCATCGATTTACAAAGGATAGCCCTTGTTCCAGATCATGGGTGGCCATCAGAATCGTCTTCCCGCGACTGACAAATTCCTTCATCCAGGAACTGAGTAGCTCGGATGCCTCCAGATCCAGGCCGGAAAACGGCTCATCCATGAGCAATAGTTGCGGGTCGTGAAGAGTCGCCCGGGCAATGGAGAGACGTTGTTGTATCCTTTGGGAAAAGCCTTGTACGCGACGGTCTGCACTCTCCGACAGCCCGATCCAGTGCAAGGCTTCTTCGATTCGCAGCTCGACTTTCTCCAGGCGGTACATTCTGGCGAAGAACCTCAGGTTCTCTCTCGCTGTAAGGTTCCGGTAAAGGTAGGTGCTGTGAGCCACGAAGCCGAGGTCTTCCCGGACCTGATCGGGATTCCGCCGGAGGTCGATTCCTCGCAGCCAGATCTGACCGGAGTTGGGCTTGGTAAGCCGGGCAATAACTCTCAGCAAAGTGGATTTACCCGCCCCGTTCCGTCCCAGCAGAACCAGAAAATCACCCGACCAGACCTCCAACGTCACCCCCTGGAGAGCCCGAGTATTTCCGAACCACTTCTCGACGCTTTCTAAACGGACAATCGGGGCAGGCGACGGAATATCTTGAGCGACCAGTCGTGAAGCGCCGCGCGCCGTTTCTTTCTTCATCAGGCATCTCCCGACTCTCAAGACTTCCCAGCGTCGCGTTTCCTGGGAGCGGCAGTTCGACTTCGCTGCCGAATAGCCAACAGCAGCATGCAGGCAAAGAAGGCTCCAAACCCTCCCACGATGAACTCCTTCTTCTCAAAGATCCGGTTGGGCAGACGGACAACCCGCACCTGGGGTTCCCCGTTGCCCTGATCGGCGTTTCCACTCGTATGGTCTGTGATCGGCGGGGCTTGCCCCACCAATTTCAAGTCGAGACCTGCCCGAGAGGAAAGATCGGTCACCTGATAGGTCGCTGCCTGGGTCTGAGCATCCTTGCCCGTAGGCTTCAGTCCCGGCCCGGAAACCTGAAGGTCCGCAGGAAGCACCAGAAGGCGGGTACTGCCTGTGGCAGAGAACAGTCCCTGTTTGAATTCTCTGTGTGCACCCGCGTAATCCACCCGGAAAGCCACCCGGACTTCATTGAGCCCCGGCTTCATCGGATAGTTGATGCGATAGCCTCCCCCCGATCTGAGTTCGGGAGTCTGCGGCAATGGAATCCCCCCCAGACCTACCACCGAGACCGCCAGTTCCTGGGTGATGTCGGCCGGCGGCGTGTCAAAGAAGAATGTGCCATTCGGGTCCAGCAAAGTCTTGCGAGGCCGCGTCTCGTTGTTCACAAAGTACTGCTGCTGAACATACAAAGTGTTTCCCCCCGCCTGAGCCAGCATGACCGGCAGCGAACCTCTGATCTCCCGTCGTTCGACAGTTGTCTCGAAAACCGTCAGGGTCAGGGGGTTCACCATTTCCTGGGGGGACGCAACCGACAGATTGTAATTCACCCCTCTGTAAATGGCGCGAACGATTAAGTGAGGAGATTGCCCCAACTCAACGGGAGGAAACTTAAAAGACCCATCCGAGCCGGTCTGCGTTTCGTGCTCCACCTTCATTCCCTGGGCAATCGAGAGCAGTTCGACCTTCTGGTTGGACACGGGACGTTCAAGCGTTCCGTTGATTACGACACCTTGCACAGAGTTCTGGGCTAGACCAACCGCAGGCAAGAAAATCAGGACTACTAGGAAAATCGGCTGCAGACGAAGCGAAGAAAGGAAAGGATCGGGAGTAGTTTCAGTTCTCAGCAATGTTCTTCACTATCTACCTTTTTGGTTTTTCTCCGCTCTTCAGAACAGCCACAACCTGGGCACGGCCCGGTTTGTCAAGAGGTTCAGGCTGGATGGCATCGATGCTGCTCATGACCTCGTAAGCTTCCCGGGAAAGCTCGTTGCGCAAGCGCACAAAATCTTCCTCCGCGAACTTACCCATTTTGTACTCGAACTCCAAGTCCTTAATGTTCTCGTATATGGTTTCTTTCTTGCGCAGAAGTCGCTTGAGAGATGTCGCTCCGTCCTGTACCTCGAACAGCCCCTCTCGCGACCTGCTCAATATCAGAGGCCGAAATACGTAAAAGAGTACCGCGGAGGTCAATACCACACAACAAAGGATCAGTTCCCACATCGGTAATTTCTCAGTATTGGAGTCTCCTGCTAATCCAGTTCCTTCAGTTCCCGATCAATCCGTTTCTGATAGTCTTCAGGAATGACTGGCGCTCCCACTCCTTCCATCGCCGGATCCAACTTACGCTTGGCCCAGGCTTTGATGAGGAAGTAGATCAGGATCATACCCAGCAACAGCATCACGAAGGGCATGGTCCAGGCAGCCAGGTCGAAGCCTTGGGTGGTGGGGGCAGCCAGGATGACTTTCCCGTACCTGGTCACGAAGGCGTCGACGATTTCCTTTTCGGTCTTGCCCTGCTTCAGCAATTCCCCGATTTGAGTCCGCAGCGGGGTGGCCGACCCGCAGTTCAACATGGCACAAACCGAAACCTGTTCACTGCATCCGCACTGGCAGACGAACTTCTCCGAAACTTTTCTGACCTCAGGGGTGACGATCTGGGCCAGCAAGGTCCAGCTAAGCAGCAGGACCACTGAGACGATGACCACTCCAGCCGCTCGTAGTGCGCGGGTTCCACGGTTAAGGCCTTGTGGGAAAGATTGCCCGGGCCCGGGGGGCGTTCGCTTAGACACTCTCTGACTTGGCATACTCGACCTCGGACTTGACCGGGGCTCTTTCCGCTGAACGGGTGTGCTGGCTGGGGATCAGGCAGATAATGGTTCCCAGGAAACAGACTCCGCCGCCTAGCCATACCCAGGCCACCAGCGGATTCACGAAAGCATGGACGATGGCTTTAGAATTGTCCTCGGAGAAGCCTGCCAGGACCAGGTAAAAATCTTCCTTTAAGTTCGACTTGAGCGCCACCTCGGTGGTGGGCTGTTCACTGGCTGGGTAAAAGCGCCGCTCCGGCAAGAGAGTCCCAGCCCGGGTCCCATTCCTGTAAAGAGTGAAAACACCTACCGACGATTCATAGTTGGCAGTGCGGGCCGTCCTCACTTGTTCCAAGACCACCTGGAAGTGGCTGATGCTGAGAGTGTCACCCTCAACCATTTCCTTCTGAACTTCCTGGTTGAATCCGGACCCCGCCAATCCGACGAACAAGAAGACGATCCCCATGTGCACGATGTAGCCGCCGTAGCGGCGTGTGTTGCGGAAAGTCAAAATCCAAAGCGACCCCAGGTAATTCTCCCCCTGCCGCTTGCGCGCCATTGCGCCCCGATGAAACTCCATGAGGATGGTGATGGCCACAAAGATCGACAGGATCAGGCACATCATCGCGTAGACATGCCTCATTCCCAGAACGAAGAAGGTAACACCCGCCAGGAGAGAGAGGGCCGTCGGAATCGTAAAGTTCTTCCTAAGACTGCGCAGGGAAGTCTTCCTCCACGCCAAGAGCGGGCCCACCCCAGTCAGGAAGAGCAGGAAGAGTCCCAGGGGGATGTTGACCTTGTTGAAGAAAGGAGCGCTAACCGTCCGCTTCTCACCTGCCAGGGCTTCGGAGATCACCGGGAAGATTGTCCCCCACAGCACCGCAAACATGGCGACCAGCAGCACCAAGTTGTTAAACAGGAAACTGCTCTCGCGTGAAACCACTGACTCCAGACGATTCTCACTCTTCAGGTGATCAAGCCGGGTAACAATAAAGTAGGTGCAAAGTCCTATCAGGATGAACAGGAACCCCGCGAAATAGGGCCCAATGGGAGATTGGGCAAACGCATGCACCGACGAGACCACCCCGCTTCGGGTCAGGAAGGTCCCGAAGATGCAGAGCAAGAAGGTGCCTAGAATGAGAACCACGTTCCAGATCTTCATCATACCTTTCCGTTCCTGCATCATAACGGAATGCATGAAGGCTGTGCCGGTCAGCCAAGGCATCAACGAGGCATTCTCCACTGGATCCCAGCCCCAATATCCGCCCCAACCCAACACAACGTACGCCCACTTGGCACCCAGCAAGATACCGGTTCCCTGGAAGAGCCAGGGAACCATCATCCAGCGGCGCGTCGTGTGAATCCACTCCTCATCCAGATCGCGTGTGACCAAAGCGGCCATGGCGAAAGCAAAGGGGATGGTGAATCCCACGTACCCCAGATACAGAATGGGCGGATGAATTACCATGGCCCAGTATTGAAGCAAGGGGTTTAGTCCCTGCCCGTCCATAGGGGCAAATGGGGTTGCCGCCGCACCGGCGCGCTCCACCCCCACCAAATCAAACGGGTTGGCCACGAAATTGTTTACTGTCAGGAAGAAGCCGGTGACCATTGAAATGAAGCTAACCACGTAGGGCATCAGGTTCCGGTTCCGGTTCCGATGGATAAGTACGGCTGCAGATGAGTAGAGTGTTAGCAGCCAGCACCAGAAGAGTAGCGACCCTTCCTGCCCGCCCCAAAGTGCACCAAACTTGTAGAACCATGGCATGGTACGGTTGCTGGTGTGGACCACGTACTGGAGGCCAAAGTTGTTGGTTAACAGGCTGTACCAAATACTCACCACGGCGAGAGTGACCAGGGCGCACACCACCAGCACTGAGCGTTCTGCGCTCTCCACCAGTCGCCGGTGACCGAGCTGGCCCCCGAGAAAACCGGAGACCATGGCATAACACGACAAACAGAAGGCAAACAGAAGCGAATACTGCCCTATCTCTATAACCAGGTTTTGCATAGGTGGTTATCCTCAAACTGATCTATTCAAAAGAAATTCTGGAGGGAACGGAATCGTAATGAGGTGGGGAAAAATGCCATCTCCCCGCCTGGCAGGATTCCACGACTCTGCCGGTTCATCTATTTCATCTACTTCTTTGCGGTTTTTCCGTACTGGGCTTCATACTTGGAGGCACACTTGGCCTGGATCTTGGTTGCTTCGAAATCCCCACTCCTGGACAAGTGTCCTTCCGCCAAGGCCTGGGAACCATCTTTGAAGGTATCCGGAAGTATGTCCTTTCCAACATAACGGACTGATAGGAGTTGACCGTTCTGCTCCAAATTGAAATTGACGGATGAGGATTTCCGTTGGATGCTGCCGGGCACCACATTACCTGCCACACGCAGACGCTTCCCAAAAGCCGCCTCATTCATGGCTTTCAGTTCATCGACTGTTTTGTAATAGGCCAGGCTCTCATTGAAGCCGCTGAATCCAAGCCAGGCGACTGCCCCCACAATTACAAGGGATCCTACGAGGAACTTCAGTTTACGCTTATCCATAGGCTATGCCATTTCAATCTGTTTCGTTGGATTCTCAATTCCACCTGATTCTAACATATTTACTTTACCATCCCCGAGGGATTTCAGAAAGCCCCCAGTTGCTCTGGGAGGGGAAGGGGCAATTCGCTAACCATCGGACCGGCCCCGGTCCTCGCGAGCGAGTGTACCTTCTAAGTCGTTGACCCACCGCAGCTACTACCCGCACCGGCTGTGCAACCAAAGCAGTGAGCGGCAAACAAGATGCGCCGCTGTGTGAGTTTCTCGTGGTCGAAATTGAACACAGTTAGCGGAACGGAATTAATAATCTGAAGCTCCATCATCTGGTTAAAATCACAGTCATAAAGCCGTCCATCGTATCCCACACTGACCAGGTTGCGGCACATGACCCCTTGTGTGGCTGCCGGATTGAAGGCGTTGACCAGCTTGGTCATGTAGTCGTCGATACAGTAAGGACATTGCTTGGCGTGGGCCACTGCCAAGGCAATCAGGGCCTTTTCCCGACGGGAAAGGGCCCCGTCTTCTCCTGTCACCTTGTTGTAGTAGTTGAAGAAACTCTCCATGCGTTCTGTGCGGAACTTCCCCACATCCGCGAACCGTTTCAAATCCTCTGATTCATAGTAGTGCATGAGGTCGCCTCCTTACAGGCGATGGCTGGCAGAAAATAGAATTTCGAAGAACTGGGAAACATGGCACCCTCCGTCGAAGGCTGGTACCTGCAGACGGCTTTCCAAGTCCGCCTTGACCCAGTCGTCCAGGAAAAGCCCCTCCGCGCCCGTGATGCATTCGGAGGGAATAACCAGGAAATCCCCGTGAAGCCGGTCTTTGACAGCAGTATAGATGTCGCTCCCGCTCAACAGGCCAGCCACCGTAATGCCCCTCCCCAGGAAATGGTTTTCCACCGGCAAACACCTTAAATCGAATCCAAACTTGCTATTGATCTGATCGATGCTGTCCTGAAGAGTCGGATAAAAGATCTCCCCGGTTACTATTGTTGCGCGGACTGTCCGAGCAGGGGGCCTCCGTTTCTTCTTCAGGGCCGTCGCAAATTCATCCAGAAAGCTGCGAATCATGCCTACCCCATTCTCCACCAGGGGGAAATCACCATAATGAGACCGGGGGGGGATGGGTTGTCCTGCCAGTATGTAGAACTCGTCACCCAGAAAGCAAAACGGGGTCCCGATCTTAGCGCGATTTTCCTCCTGCAGGTAAGAGAGTTGGGCAATAGTTGCACGAGCATACTCCGGAGTGACCGGCTCGAGGTGCGTGAGCCCTTTGCGGTGGTCCGTCAGACCCACTGGAACAATGGCAACGCTCATCACGTTTGGGTAGAGCGGCAGCAAGTCCTTCAAGCTCCGCCGCAGGTGGGTCCCATCATTGATCCCCGGAATCAGCACAATCTGAGTATGGAGCTGAATACCACCGTCCACCAGACGCTGCATGCTTCCTAACAGATCGTCGGGCTTTCGGGTTTGGAGCAGGTATTGACGGAGTTCGGAGTCGGTAGAATGGACCGAGACATACAAAGGAGAGAGGCGTTGCTCGAAGATTCGTTGGAAATCCGTCTCGGAGAGATTTGTCAGGGTCAGGTAATGTCCGTAGAGAAAGGATAAGCGGAAGTCTTCATCTTTGATCCGAAGGGTCCGCCGTATGTGCTTGCCCCGTGGAAGCTGGTGAACAAAACAGAAAATACAGTTGTTCCCGCAAGTTTTCGTTTGGATGCCCTCCAATTCGAGGCCCAATCCTTCTTCGGGGTTCTTCTCGATGTCGATGTCCCAGAATTCCCCCGAGGTTTTGGCCACCTTCAGGGTGAGTTCTGACTCAAATCGACTGATGTGGAAGTTATAGTCAAGGACATCTTCAATGTGCCTGTCCCCCACAGCCAGCAGCCGATCTCCTTTCTCCAAGCCCAGCTCCTGGGCAATCGAACCTGCCAAAACGTTTTGAATCAGCACACCCTGGAATTCCTGCATTCCTCAATTTCCTCGGTCTGGTCTGGCCACGAGTAAGGGGATTCGTCTCTGGATGGTGTCCCCCCCCCACTGGACTTCCCTACTGGGGCAGTTCCCACCATTAGGATGCCACACCGTCACAAATCCGGCAAATCAGGTCACCACTGGCGCGGCTTTCAAGGGATGGACACATTCGGGACAAACTTTCTGCCCGAGTAAATGTAGTGAAGCCCCGAAAGGACGGTAATCGCGCCGGTGAGCATACACAGCCAGTGGAAGGCTTCCGAACTAGCCCCACTATAGTTCAAGTAAAGTACAGTAATTATGGTGAAGATCTGGAAAAAGGTGGTCATCTTACCATAGATGGAGGGCCGGAATGTGCGGTGGTTGGTGGTGATGATGATTACCAGGGCACTGGAGATCAAAATCACGTCTCGGCTGATGACCAAGATGGTGAGCCAGAGCGGTACCATGTTGGGCAAACCGATGGTTTGGACAGAAAGAACTACAAAGGACGTGGTCAGAAGCAGCTTATCGGCAATTGGATCCAGGAAAGCTCCCAGCGAGGTCTTCTGGCGCATCCAGCGGGCAATCAGTCCGTCCAGCCCGTCGGTGACACCCGCCAAAAGAAAGATCAAGAAGGCCCAGCCCAGATGGTGGTAGACAAGGAGGATGACAAAAACCGGGATGAACACCATCCGCAGGATGGTCAACTGGTTGGCTGGAGTCAGGATGCGGTTCATCATTGGGGTCTATGGCCAGCCTCGCACTCCTCAAGGAACGGGTTGGGGTGAAGAACCAGCATGATAGCGAAGCACAGAAAAGCTTGTCAATGTTTTACCAGACGGTCCTCTGATCTGGAGGGACTTCAGTTGACTTTGGGAGAAAAATCTGTGATTCTGAATAACCAGAAGAGGCCAGTGATATCAGCTTGTTCCGGCGGATCTCCAGTCGAGGAACTCAACCCGAGAGGTCCTGCCGAAAGGATACCGGCGCTCTACAGTTATGCGATTGGCGGCAACCTTTCTCCAGTTTGTGCCATCCCTATTTGTGACGCTAGGTGTGACGGGGGCCACATCTCCTCAGGCCATTCAGGTTCAGTATGCGGTTTCGCCCATCGTAGCTGGTGAGTCGGGTGAGTTGACCGTCCGCTTTAAGATTGCAGGGGGATTCAAGATCCCCAAACGACCTTTCCCCCGGCTCCAGCTGAACTCCTCGGATGAGATAGAAGTTGCAGGGGATGTGATTTTTTCTGAAGAGGGTGCCGGGAAGGATCCGGAGTATTTCAAAGGGATAAGACCCATCACTGTCCAGCTTTCCCCTGCTCGCACAGCGCGACGGGGTTCGCATATGCTGGAAGGGAAATTCGTCTACTTCTATTGCTCAGAGAAGGATAAGTATTGCAGCCGGAACGTGGAGAACCTGAAGATACCGGTGGAAGTGGTCGATCTGAAGTAGACGCTACCTATGCTGGAAAAACGACAAACCCGGATTTTAATGATCTCTCTGTTTCTCTTCCTCAGCACAGGAGGGGCATGGCGGTCCTTGTGCCTAGGAGAAGAGACACCCTCCGTCAAGGACATGGCCAACGAGGAATTGCTGGGGAAGGCCGAACGGGCCTTCCTGATGCGTAACTTCCTAGCCTCCCAGCGCTATTACCAAGAGCTCGACCGGCGTTTGACCCAGCAATTGTCCAATTTGAAGCCCAGCGACCCCCCACAGCATAGCCAGATCGAGATTGAAGAGGAACTAATCCTGGCGCCGTTTGGATTGGGTCACAGCCTCATTTACCTGCATCGCTATCCGGACGCGCTGGAGTCTCTGGAACGGGGGGTTCGGACCTATCCGGACTGGGCAAGCAACCATGCATCCATGATTTTCTTCCAGGATCCGCTGTTCACTGGACCGGTGGTCAGCGATCTGGAGAAGCAGATGAAAGTCTCTGACGACCCTGTGCCCTGGCTGCTCCACGGTTACATCCAGTTTTTCAGCGACAACCTTGAGCAAGCTGCTCAGTCCTTCTCCCATGTCTTGCGCTCCCAGGAAAACAACTACCTGGCCAGCTATTTTTTGAGTCAGATTAAGCAAGTCCAAAAGGAGTCACAGGTTCCCAATCCCGAAACCTTCAAGGAGGAAGACGCGGAGAAGCTCTCCGTGGACGAACTCATCAAACTGGGCTCAGTTTTCTTCAAGAAGGCTGATTACCGGATGGCCGCCAAGCTCTTCAAGACCGCCATCGAGAAGAAGCAGGATTCCCCAGTAGTCCACATTGCTTACGGGGATTCGTTGTTTGCCCTTGGCCGCTTTCAAGAGGCGGCGATGGCCATTGCTAAAGGCCTGGAGATCTATCCCAAGTACGCTGAAAGCCAGATTAACCGACGAGACTTTTACGGCAACCCCGCGGAGTTCGACCTTCAACTGAGGAACTTGGAAACTTACGTCTCAAAGAATCCCTCTGACCACAACGCCCGTTTCCTGCTGGGCTACAACTACTTCTTCATCCAGGATTACGACCGGGCCGACGAGCAGCTTCAGACTGTCCTGAGCAATCGAGTCCTGGAATCTTCGGCTCGTTACCTGCATGATCTGATTCAGAAGTACCACAGCCGGAAGCTCTAGATGTTTGTCTGACGCTTTGCTGCATAGAGGATGGTGCCAATTACACCCTCAGAAGCGCAGGCTGTGATGCATTGTCCTTAAGCAAATGGGCAAAGCGCTAGCTCTTCAATAAAAAATAGTGTCCTTGGTGTGATGGCGTGCGAATTCTCGCGCCCCCGGCAGTTTGCCGTTACGCCACAGATAGTATCCCAGGTCAAGGGCGTTAAACAGGCCCTCGGCAGCGACCACAATCCGCTCACAAGCAGCCAACGCCACCGCTCGCAATTCCGCTTCCCTGGGACCACGCTCGATGGGGACGCGCTGGAGGTGGATCACCTGGTGTAGCGCGGGTGAGAAGCGGAGTACACTGTGGTAAACCAGCATTGCGGGAACCACATTGTCCACGGGCGCGATGGCCTGATGAAGGTCTTGGGACATGGCGTAGGACCGGTCATGAGGAGCTAGGCGGCGAAGTCCTCATGGAAAACTGGCAGATAAAGATCGCGGTCTTAAGCGGGATTATATTAGGATGAAAGCGTGCCTGTATTGCTGCAAGAGTGTTGCCAGGCACGAGACCAGGCAGTATTAATAGAGTCATCCAAATAGACCCATTGACCTCTATGAACAGATTGCGAAGCGGACGCCTGTCAAGATTGTGCCGTCGACCGGCTTTTACCGCCGTGGAAAAATCCCCCCGTGGATGGCGGAAATAAGCCACGAAGAACAGATGGAAGAGATCATGCTAAAGGAAGTTGAGGAGGGTATCGGCAACACGAAAATCCGGGCAGGGATCATTAAAGTTGCCGGGGAAGGCACACCCCTTTCCGATTGGGAGAAAATGGTCTTTCGTGCCGCAGCCCGTGTCCAAAAAGCCACGAGCGCTCCCATTGCAACTCATGATGGTGCCTCGGCCCGCGAACAATTCGATTTCCTCGTGCAAGCAGGCGCCGATCCCCGCCGGCTTTTCCTCTCCCATGTCGACACCGGCCGGAGGGGGCGAACCCGTGAGCAGCTGGCTGAGGAGTTGCTATCAATCTCCAAAGAGGGGGGCTACCTGGAGGTCGATACTTTCGGCCAGGAGTTTTATACTCCGTGGGCTGACCTCGTTTTTCTCCTGCGCTTTCTCTCGGATGCAGGTTGTGCCAACCGGATTTTCATCTCGGTAGACTGCAACTGGCATTGGGCGGAAGGAAAGAAAGTGTTCGAAGGTGCAGAGCCGCCCTATCTCGATCCCGATGCCTCGAAGCGAACCTATGCTTACATGGTAACCGATGCTGTCCCCAAGCTCCTGAAATCCGGATTCGGCAAACAGGAGATTGACGTCTTCCTAGTGGAGAATCCGCGCAGGTTTTTCGGCGAATTGTAAATGATAGTCAAGAGTCGATGACAAAATCCCTGCAAGGAATTCGGCGCCGATGAGACTATCTGTTTGGAGGCAGAAACCGATGAAGGGAGAAAGGACTCCTCGAGGAAGGCCGAATGAACGTGCCGATAAGCGGTCTTGTGGAGCCAAGGTTGAAGACCAGATCCTTCCGGGTTCCCGGTCAAATTGGATTGCGAGAAACGGAGATGGAAGACGATGAAGAATATAGTCCTGGTTACGGTGCTTGTTGTTTCTAGGGTGTGCGCGGTGCACGCGCAGAATATTATTGGTGACTGGCAGGGAACCCTCAAGGCTGGCCCCGCCGAACTCCGCCT
>JBGPHY010000065.1:0-14679 GCA_041484625.1 Terriglobia bacterium
CCCAAGGGATGCATGTTGACTCATGACAATTACCTGGAACAATGCCAGGCACTGATGACCTGGTATCCGTTCTGGCCGGGAGTTCGTTATCTCAGTATCCTCCCAACAAACCATGCCATTGATTTCATGGTCGGGTTCATCGGGCCCTTCCTGTGTGGTGCGACCATGGTCCACCTCCGCACTTTGCGGCCGAAATATCTGAAGACAGCATTTTCACATTACAGAATCACTTATGTGAGCATGGTGCCGATGGTGCTCAAGGCCTTGGAAACGGATCTTCGCTCACGGTTCAAGGAATTGCCCCCGCTGAAGCGCTGGGTTCTGGACCGCATGATCGGACTGAACCGGTGGCTGACCCGTACAAAGCCTCGAGTGGAATAGAGTCGCCGCCTTCTTCCTCAGATCCACCAGGCCTTCGGGAACGAGCTTCTGGCCATCATTACGGGCGGGGCCTTCGCCGAACCGTCCACCCTGCAGTTTTTCTATGATTTAGGGATCCCGGTCGCCAATGGATACGGCTTGACCGAGGCAGGAACCGCCGTGACGGTCAATGATTTGAACCCTTTCCGGGCTGACACGGTGGGCAAGCCGCTTCCCGGGGTGGAGATCAAGCTGGTTGAATGCAACAACGAAGGGATCGGACAGGTGGCTGTCCGCAGCCGCACGGTGATGGCTGGTTACCTGGACGATCCGGGACTGACGGCTGAGACGATCGTGAAAGGCTGGCTGCTCACCGGCGATTTGGGGTTCATCGAAAGCACCGGGCACCTCCAGTTGTTGGGCCGACTCAAGAATATGATCGTGACTGAAGGCGGAAAAAACATCTACCCGGAAGATGTGGAGACTTACTTTAGCGGCGTAGCAGTCAAGGAGTATTGTGTCTTCGCGGTCAACTACGTCTGGAAACAGCAGTCCCTCCTCAATGAGCAATTAATGGTCGTACTTCACCCGGAACCGGGCGCAGGGCTGAGCCCGGCTATCATTGAAGACGTGCAGGCCCGGAACCGGCGTCTGGCCGATTTCAAGAGGATCAGCTCCTACGTGATTTGGGAGGAGGATTTCCCCCGCACGGCTTCCCTGAAAATCAAGCGGGGTGTATTGGCTGATCAGATTGCCAGCCATTTGCCTCGTGATCAGGCACTGCAGATTTTATGAGGTTTTGCGCTTCCCTCGGCATCGTCGAACGCCGGTAAGGGACTAATATAAACGCATTAAATTAGCGTCGCAATCCCGCTTTGGTAGCCACGCTGAGCTAAGCGAGGCGTGGGTGATTCGTAACAATACTTACTGCGTTTGTATTAGTTAGAAGCTGTCGTTGCTCGGCCATCGCAATTTCGTCAAATAGAAATGCTGCATGGAACCTTATCTCGCAATTGTTAATCCCGCCGCCGGAGGGGGGCGTTGTGGGAAACTGGCCCCTTCGGTCATTGCTGGATTGCGTGCACAGGGACTTCCCGTCGAAGTGAGACACACCGAGGGGTGTGGGGACGGACTACGAGTGGCACGCGAGGCATATTCCTCGGGCTTCCGGCGGTTCCTGTCAGTAGGTGGCGATGGGACGAGCTTCGAGATTGTCAACGGCCTGTTTGCCACAAGCCTGCCGGACGAACGAGTCACACTGGGGTTTCTCCCTCTCGGAACAGGGAACTCCTTTTTGCGAGATTTCGGGCCCGGCACGTTGGAATTTGCCCGAGAGGCCATCCTATCCGGTCAGTCGCAACGGTGTGATGTTCTGTGCCTGAACCATGAGGGAGGAAAGCTCTACTATATTAACCTGATGAGTATTGGTTTCACAGCTGAAGCTGGAGAATTGACCAACCGGTATTTCAAGCGGCTTGGAGTGCCCGGCTACCTTGCTGCCATCCTGGTGTGCTGGTCACGTTTGCATTATCCGGTCTTTCCATTCCGCTTGGATGAGACTTCGGAACTTGACCTGAGACCTTGCACTTATTTGACGTTCTCCAACAGCTGCTATACCGGCGGTGACCTCATGATAGCTCCCACCGCTCAGACTGCGGATGGGCTGATCGAAATCACACGAGTGGGAGTCATCCGGCGATTCGATTTCGCTCGGACCTTTCCCAAGATCTATACAGGTGACCACATTCATCACCCGTTGATCTCGCACACCCGGGCTCATCGAGTGGATTTTACCTTGGACAGGACCATCGACATCATGATCGACGGCGAAGTGATCCATTGCCACCCCCAATCCATCGAGGTCTTGCCCTCAGCCTTGGATGTAGTGGTTTAGCGATGAAAAGATTCTACCTGGTCAACCGCAGCATCATTCTCTGGATTTTGAGCGGACTTCACTTTTTCACCGTCTGCACGTTCTTGGTGTTTCTCGGCATCTTCATTGACCCGCGGCGCAACGATTGGCCTCAGCGTTTCTTTTTCCGGAATATCCTCCGGGTGGCCGGAGTCAAATTCGAGGCCAGGTATTCACCCGGTTTTGACCGCCAACGGACCAGCATATTCATTTGCAATCATGTCAACATTTTCGATGCCTTCGTCATTTATTCCGCTATCCCCCAGTTCGTTCGTGGCCTGGAACTGGACTCCCATTTCAAGATCCCGGCTTATGGTTGGATGATGAAGCGTTTCGGCAACATTTCAGTCAGCCCTGGCGGTGGCCCATCGCAGTTTAAGCGGACACTGGAACACGTTCGATCACACATTCAAAATGGCATCAGCGTGATTGTCTTCGCCGAAGGAACCCGAACGTTGGACGGGCATGTCGGACCGCTTCAGAAAGGGGCTTTCATTATTGCTCATCAAATTGGGGCTCCCATCGTTCCGATGAGTATTTGCGGGTCTTACCAGTTCAATCGAAAAGGCGATTGGATGCTCTATCCCTCTAAGATCACGGTCTGCCTCCACGACACCATTGAGACCAAAGATGTTCCGCGGGCTGAGCTGGATGCCCTGATCCAGCGTGTTCATCGCATCATCTCGGAACCTGTAGACGTCTCAGTGGCGACTCATCCTGTCAGCGGTTAGATAGACGGCCGAAGAAGAAAATATATAAGCGTTGACAAATCCACTGGGACTGCTACAGTATGGGCAATCCAATTCCCTAATCTTGGCCACCTCCCTGTTTCTCGGGATCAAGCCCAATGGGGGCCGATTGAGACGCACCACGGGAAAGGGACTACCGGGCTCGACCCCCGGGAACCCTCGACTGCTGTTTCTAGTGCGTCTTGCCTTTTGAGCCAGCGCTTGCAGGTTCTGACAAATCTCAAGATCCCAAACAGGAGAACATCGATGAAAAAGTTGTTGACGACAGTCTTCCTGGCGAAAACCAGGACCATGATGGCAATGAGTCTCTTTACCATATTGGCGCTGACGTCTGCCTATGGGCAATCAACGCCACAACCCGTGTTTTTCAAAGTCCAGTTTAAGTTCAGCGCAGGGGGCAAGACTTTTCCAATGGGAAAATACCAGATTAACCACGAGCCCAAATCAGAATATGTCACGGTTCGCGACGCAAGCGGTGCGATTACCAAACTGAAGGTCATCACCCTGCTCGCCCGCGACGCAGCAGCAGCCCCGTCTCGGATCGTGTTCGACAATGTCGGTGATGCTCGTTTCCTTTCGGAGGTCTGGATGCCAGGTCAGGATGGTCTTTTGGTGCACAGCACCGAAGGAAGCCACAGGCATGAAAGCATAGAGAATCCGTCCTAAGGCACAGACTGGCTTTTCTGATGGAAGTGACGTAGTAGCCACGATGAATTCGGTTTTTGACTCAATCGCGAACTTTTCGGCCATAGCCCATGGCGGGGGACACAAGTCGCAAAGCCGTCGGGCAAAGAAGGGGTGAGGAGACAGTCCTCAGAGCGAAGAAAGGCGGTAGGGATTTGAAGGTCTGAAGGGCCGTGATAGCCAAGGGCGAGCGGATGGTGTGAGCCAGCCGCTCGCCCTGAGATGCACTATTGGGTCTCCTATTCGATTCCCAATTCGCGCTGGATCTGCTCGAGAGAGACTCCCTTAGTTTCCGGCAGGAACTTCCACACCATCACCAGTTGCAGCACCATCATCCCTGAGAAAAAAGCAAAGGCGAGCCCGCCTGACCACTCGGCGATCACCGGGAAGGTCCAGCTGACTGCGGCACACCAGGCCCAGTGAACGAAGCTTCCAAAGGCTTGCCCTCTGCCACGAACGCGGTTCGGGAATATCTCGCTGATGAAGACCCAGATGACCGACCCTTGCGAGAAGGCGAAAAAGGCAATGTAGCCGATCAGGCTGACCAGTACCAGCCTCCCGCCGATCCCATTATAGAAAGCAAATGAGGTGCTCGCGAGACAGACTGTCAGGCCGACGGCCCCGATCAGTAGCAGCTTTTTTCGCCCAAAGTTGTCAATGACCGACATCGCTACCAGGGTGAATACCAGGTTGGTCAACCCGATGATAACGGCTTGAAACAGGGCACCGGCTTGTGCTGCACCGGCCATTCGAAAGATGTCGGCAGTATAGTAGATCAAAGCGTTGATACCGCTCAGTTGATTGAAGGTTGCTACCATAATCACGAGCAGGATGGGCTTGCGGTACTTCCGCTGAAAGAACGGTTCGTCGGCACTGATGGTTTCCTCGTGGAGTGAATCGATAATCTCCCCCAGTATCTGCTCAGGAGCTTCATTGCCCAAATTTCGTAGCACCGTCAGGGCCTCTTCCCGGCGATGCCGTTTAACCAGCCAGCGCGGGCTTTCGGGTATCGGTAAGAGGAAGACGAAAAACAGCGCTGCTGGAACCGCGACGATCCCGAACATCCAACGCCAGGTAATCGTGTCTCCCCCTGACGGCGATGTGGAGAGCAGGGACGCAATAACGTAGTTGGAGAAATAGGCAGACAGGACGCCCAACACGATGTTCAACTGGCTGACAGCCACCAGTCGTCCGCGGATTTGGGGCGGGGAGATCTCGGCGATGTACATGGGCGAAACCACAGAAGCGCCGCCAATAGCCAGTCCTCCGATGAAACGGGACACAATCAAGGCCCACCAGCTCCAGGCCAATGCGCAACCCACTGCCGAGATAAAATAAAGCACAGCCAGGCCAATGAGAACCGGCTTACGCCCGAATCGTTCGGCTGGCTTGCCGGCGGCTATTGAGCCGACAATGGTTCCTATCAGGGCGCTGGCCACTGTGAATCCGAGCTGACTGCTGGTGAGCTCGAAAATGCGTCGCAACGCGCTGGTGGTGCCGGAGATGACGGCGGTATCAAACCCGAACAGGAACCCGCCGAGCGCAGCGACCAGCGTGCTGCCGAGGAGATAACGGTTGACTCTCATGAGGGACGAGACCAGAGACCGGTACAGATCAGGGACACCGGTTGCCGGAACCTTTCTGAAAAATGCCCATGGGAACGAAAGGAGCGCTATTCTCTCATAACACTTGGAGTTGTCAAGGACTCGTTTGTGAAGTGGATGCGGAAGTGCGCGAAGTAGAGGTCACGGTCTGAAAATGACCAAGTTGCCGGGCGTGAATCAGCTCGATGCTGTCCGATCCAACCAGCTTGCTCCACCGGACCGGCCTTCGTCCGTCGTGGTGGACTCAAGAGCTAGCCGGCCTAGCGCTTTCTTCTTTTTCGCCATAGCTTTCTTTTCAGCTCCGGAATTATAATACGCGCATCCTTTACGATACTGCTTTTGGCGCAGGTTGCCCGTTAATCCCGGTCCCACGCAGTGACCACCATGATCGGCCAGACCCTTTCGCATTACCGCATTCTCGAAAAGCTGGGGAGGGTGGGATGAGAGTGGTGTATAAGGCCCGCGACACCCACCTCGACCGCTTCGTGGCCCTGAAAATTCTTCCTGCTGAAAAAGTGGCTGATCCCGACCGCAAGCGCCGCTTCGTGCAGGAGGCCAAAGCTGCCTCCTCTCTAAACCATCCCAACATCATCACCATTCATGATATCGAGAGCGAAGGTGGCATCCAATTTATCGCCATGGAGTACGTGGCCGGCAAAACGCTGGATCGATTGATCCCGCGCAAGGGCATGCGACTCAGTGAAGCGCTCAAGCTCGCCATCCAGATGGCCGACGCCTTGGCCAAAGCCCACTCTGCAGGCATCGTGCATCGTGACCTGAAACCGGGCAATGTGATGGTGACCGGGGAAGGACTGGTGAAAGTATTGGACTTCGGTTTGGCGAAACTGACTGAGGTTTCAGGGAGCAGGGAAGAGGCGACGCTGACGCTCGAGTCGCTGACGGAAGAAGGGTTGATTGTGGGGACAGTCTCCTACATGTCGCCCGAGCAGGCAGGAGGGAAGACGATCGATGTCCGCTCGGACATCTTCAGCTTTGGGGCGGTACTTTACGAGATGGTCAGCGGACAGAAGGCGTTCCAAGGGGACACAAAACTGTCTACGCTGGCCGCCATTGTAAAGCAGGAGCCTAGGCCTGTTAGCCAACTGGTTCCAACTGTTCCCGGCGATTTGGAGAAGATCGTCAACCGTTGCCTGCGGAAGGATCGCGAGCGTCGCTCACAGACCATGGCCGATGTGAAGATTGCCCTGCAAGAGTTGAAGGAGGAATCGGATTCGGGGACGCTGGTTTCAGCGCCCTCAACCCAGCGGATACGTCGCCGGGGCAAAGTCTGGACCGTCGTGGCAGTGGTTACCCTGGCTGTGGCGGGTGTGGCGGTGTGGATCAATCGTTCCACGATTAAGATGCCAGAAGCTCCCCTGACAGCGGTTCCTCTCACCAGTTATCCCGGCCAGGAACGACAGCCCTCTTTTTCACCGGACGGCAACCAGGTGGCCTTCTCCTGGAATGGAGAGAAGCAGGATAACTTTGATATCTACGTCAAACTGATTGGTTCTGGAACCCAACTGCGTCTCACCACAGCCCCCGAAGCAGATACCAATCCGGCCTGGTCACCGGACGGCAACTCTATTGCGTTTATCCGCCAGAGACCTGGAGGGAAAGCCTCAGTGGTTCTGGTCTCCCCACTGGGGCCCCCAGAGCGCAAAGTGGCTGAAATAAGCAAGACAGGGATGGATTGGCTGAGAGGGCTGGTTTGGACTCCCGACGGGAAATCGCTGGTGGTCACTGACTGGAATTCGGACAGCGAGCCCTCGGGTTTGTTCTTGCTCTCGGTAGAGTCCGGCGAGAAGCAAAGGTTGACCTCTCCGAAACAGAAACTGTTTGTCGATAGTCAACCGGCTTTTTCACCGGATGGCCGCACTCTAGCGTTTATTCGAGCAGTGGCCGTTGGAGTCCACGATATTTATCGGTTGGCACTCTCCGAAGATTTCCAGCCGATCGGGGAACCGAAACGGCTCACTTTTGAGAATCAAGTGACCTTCAGATCCGTCTGGACCTTAGATGGGCGAGAGATTATTTTTTCTTCTGGACCCTACCTTGGCCCAAACCTGTTCCGGATCGCAGCCTCCGGCTCCGGCAAGCCGCAACGTCTGGTCTATACACGCGACCTCATCGACGTGAACATCTGGCGCCTTCAAGTTCCTGGTCCTCATGGAAAGATCAGCTCGCCGATAAGACTGATCTCCTCGACCCGCGTTGACGGGCATGCACAGTTCTCCCCCGACGGGAAGAGAATCGCTTTTAATTCGAATCGCACGGGAAGCTTTGAAATTTGGATTTGCGATAGCGACGGCTCGAATGCGCAGCGATTAACTTTACTAGGTGTTTACTGTGGAAGTCCGCAGTGGTCACCAGATGGTGAGCGGATTGCCTTTTCGTCAATCCTGGAGAAACAGTGGGAGATCTACGTCATCAGCGCCAACGGAGGCAGGCCAAAACGCCTAACCAGTAGCCCAGCCTATGATGACCAGCCCAGATGGTCGCGGGATAGGAAGTGGATTTATTTCCTCTCCGACCGCAGCGGCGAAAATCAGATCTGGAAAACGCCGGCGGGCGGAGGTGAGGCGCTCCGGTTGACCACAAAGGGTGGCGCACTGGCCCTCAAATCTCCTGACCCCCAATGGGTCTATTACACGAGAAGCGATGGGGCCCTTTGGAAAGTACCTAGAGATGGCGGGGAGGAGACCCAAGTGCTCGAATCGGTCGAAGACAATTATTTTGCCATTGTTAATGGAGGAATCTATTTTATTCCGAGACCGGATTCTGCAGGCCTTCATTCCATTCAGTTTTTCAATTTCGCGACCAAAAGGATCCAATCCATTGCTAAGATCGAGAGCGAGATAGATGCTTACCTTTCCGTTTCCCCCGATGACCGATGGATCTTATACTCGCAGGATGATCAGGTGGGCAGCGATCTGATGCTGGTGGAGAACTTTCATTGAGTGACAAGTGAAAAGTACAGGTATTAGGTGCGAGGGGCCAGATGCCAGGGGATAGAAGGAGTTGGAGGACCGTCCGTTAGCTGACGGATCGTCTCCCGAAGCCGTACAATGGATTTGGGGACGCAGCATTAAAAATTGGCCACATCAGATGCCAGCCTCGCTAGCGTTCTGGCTGAAATGTTTCGAGCTGCTCGAGTTTCCTCAGCCGGCGGCGGAAATCCTCATCGGTGCTGAAACGGGCGCCCAGAAAGGCTCTCAAGATTTCTTCAGCGAGCTTGATACCAATAATCCAGGCTCCCATGCAGAGCAGATTCACGTCATCGTGCTCGACACATTGGTGGGCACAGAAAGTGTCATGACACAGCGCAGCGCGGATGCCCTTGATCTTATTCCCTGCAATGGCCGCCCCAACGCCTGTGCCGCACACCATAATGCCTCGCTGAGCACGCCCTGTCAGGATTTCGGTCCCCACTCTTTGGGCGATGTCGGGGAAATCTACAGGAGTGGTTGAATAAGCGCCAACGTCATTCACCGTATGCCCCCAGGAGCGCAGCAGCTCCATGACCGGTCCCTTCATAGGAAAACCGGCATGATCGCTGCCCACCACGAGTTTCACTGGCTCCACGGCTCCCCTCTCGGATGCCAGCGTGGATTCTTCCGTCACGCCGGCCGCAGCCAGCGCTCCTGTCCAACAGAATGTGCGGCGATCCATCGACTTGATCACCTCCGTTGTGTAATCGCCTCCTACGAAAACCCGACTAACACGTATGATCAAATACTCGGCATCTTGCCCGGGTGTGGTCCGCTAAGTCTGTAGGACGTCTCTGTGAGACGCCGCTGCCGGTGCTTCCGTTATCAATTGTGCCCTCACGCGGTCCGCTGAGGCGACCCTCTCCCACCGCACGGCGGGAGAGGTGAGGGCTTGCAAGTTACGAGAACAGACATGCGGCGTCACTTATGTCGCCATGTATAGATCGCTCCTTCAGATGGCGGAGGTGTGTGGGAATCGAACCCACCTGTCCCGGCCAAAGCCGGGACACACTGGTTTTGAAGACCAGGAGAATCACCAGACCCTATGCACCTCCACAGCCGTGGAACACGCCCAAGCCAAAATCTAGAGGGCTTTTGCCGGCTTGTCCAGAGTTTTCTCCCCTGCTACTGCGCCAGTCTTGCGTGGTTTTGCTGTGGGGCGGTTGTGTCAATCGCATAAACTTGCGGCGTTTCACAGGCGAAGATTTGAGAAGCCTTGGCCCCGACAGTTTTCCCCAGGTCACTGACGGACTCCCTCCCTCGCGATTTCCACGTTGAGTTTTGGCAGGATCTCCCATAATGTTTGTTTTGTTATTTGAGCTTTTCAAGTCCGGTGGATGACTTCGCCGGCATAATCCTGAGGGACAGCGGAGAAGGCTGCCATTGAAAGACGAACTCGTATTGGGCTTCTCCCGAGAGTTGTTGGATGGACTGGGGAACTTTCAGGGAATCGAATTGAATGTCGACCGATATGTCGAAATAATCCTGGATTCGCGCCACACTCGATTTGTACCAAGGTCACGAGCAGAGGACGATCCAAGCTTTAAGCAGATCATTCCTTATGTTCTGATCAAGAGAAACAGCACCTTCCTGCACTATGTGCGAGGAAAAGGATCCGGAGAAAAACGGCTGGTGGCCCAAGGATCTATCGGCATCGGCGGGCATATTAATCCTTCTGACGAGAGCTTGTTCAACACAGGCCGGGAATTCTACGAGACGGCCGTCCAGCGGGAACTCCATGAAGAGCTTCGGACCGACGGCCATTTTGACACCAGGATTGTAGCCCTGTTGAACGACGATTCTACCTCCGTCGGTCAGGTTCATTTCGGGATTGTGCACTTGTGCGAGCTTGAGGAGGAGAACATCTCTAAGGGAGAAGCCTGTATCACGGACTTGCGTTTTCTGACGCTCGAAGAATTGACCGAAAGGCGCGGCCAACTCGAAGGTTGGTCGCAGCATTGCTTGGACCACATTCCGGAGTTCCTAAGCACATGATCCTCAGGGCGCCCTTCCTCCTGCTCATTCTTGGTGTCTTCCTGGCGGCTTGTTCTCGTGCTCATACCGGTTTGGAGGAGATTAGCTATAGGGCCGTAGAGGACGGAGAGATCTGGTTTAAGAATTCAGCCATTCAGCTGCGCTTCGACAATGAAATGTACTGTCGCGTCTTTTTCGTCAAAGGCGGCAAGGCTCTTTCAATGAACGATATCCCTATTGATCCGGCCATCGCTAAGCCCACCCACTTTATTGAGGTCGACGGGAAAGAGGTCAAGGATTTTCACGTGGATTACCGCAATGTGGGGGCTTCTGACATTCGGACACCTTTGGGCACGGGGAAGCGTCTGCACCTGACCGGTTATGCCAACACGGAGCAAAGACTCACGGTGGAGAAGAGCTTGAGTGTGGACTTTTACCAGGAGTTACCTGATCTGGCGATTTTCTCCGTGGACTACCGTAACACCGACAAGAACCGGTCTCTTTCCATTACAAAGGTGGTCAGCAACTTCTTTCGTCTCGACGCCGGCCGCCAGCATCCGGGGTCCCCACGATATGCATTCTGGTGTTTCCAAGGCCGGGCTTCTGAAAAGGCTAACGAGAATCCTGCTAGGCTGACTTTGAATTCCTCGCAAGCGCTCTCGACCCGTTCAGCGGGGGTCGGCCCCGGAGAGCGGTTTCCCTTCATCGATCTATGGACCGAGGAAATGGGAATGGCCATCGGAGAGATTCAGACTCAATCCGGTGCGCTCACCCTCCCCCTCCAGGTTGCGCCTGACCACCGCGTGGAAATCTCGGTTCAGGACCATCAGACCAAAACCATGGGACCCAATGAGAGTCTGCCTGTGTCCAAGGGTTTCCTCATGGTGCATTCCGGAGATTATCGCATGCCCTGGCAACGCTTTCGAGAAATTGGGAAAGTGCTGGGTCCGGTGACCCAGCCATGAATCCGGCTTGTCGGTTCGGAGATAATTGCAGGTAAAATCAATGGCCCTGCCAAAAATCAGATTAGGGAAAATGATCGGGATCACCTTCCAGATTGATCCCACCTGGTTCATCGTTTTCATCCTGATCACGCTCTCCCTGGTGACCCATTTTTCCCAGCAATTCCCAAACTGGAATCCCGCCTTTTTCTGGCTGGCCGGCATCGTGACGAGCCTGCTGTTCTTTGTTTCGGTGCTCTTGCATGAACTGGCTCACAGTCTGGTAGCCATGGCCAAGGGGATCCCTGTCCGTTCTATTACCCTGTTCATTTTCGGCGGTGTGGCGCAAATCAGCCGGGAAGCCAACCGCCCCAGCACTGAATTCCTGGTGGCCTCTGCCGGACCGCTGGCCAGCGGAGGGATTGCCCTTTTCTTCGCGATTCTTTGGTGGGCAAGCCGAGGGCGTTATGAAATCCTTGCCGCCCTGAGTGAATGGTTGTTGGATATCAACCTGCTGCTGGCTCTGTTTAATCTGATACCGGGTTTCCCGCTGGATGGAGGCCGGATTCTTCGCTCGATTGTCTGGGGAGTGTCACGGGATTTCAATAAGGCCACCCGCGTGGCGGCCACCTTGGGCCGGATTATCGCTTACCTATTCATCGCCTCGGGTCTGGCCTATGCGCTCTGGTGGGGGAACTTCCTGAACGGCTTGTGGATAGGGTTCATCGGATGGTTCCTGCTGACGGCCGCCCAGCGCAGTTACCAGCAAACTCTCCTGCGTGAATCACTCTCCGGGATCACGGCTAATGATCTGATGACCCGCGATTGTCCCCGCGTCCCCGTCGACATCAGCTTGGCTCGATTCCTGGATGATTTCGTGATTCCCACGGGGCGGCATTGTTTCCTGGTCATGGATCGAGAGATGCTCCGGGGTGTGGTGACCCTGCACGAAATCAACCGCATCCCGCGGGCCAATTGGGATCGGACCCCGCTCGAAGAAGTCATGTTGCCGCTGGAGCGCCTAAGATGGGTGAGGCCAGACCAGGACGTCATGAAGATTCTTGAGCATATGGACCGGGAAGGCATCAGCCAGGTGCCGGTGGTGGACCAGGGTCGACTGCTGGGTATGGTGGGCCGGCAGGAGATTCTGCACTTGCTGCAGAGTCGCCTGGAAGTGACCGCTTAGTGTCCTGGTCATTGCCTCCTGGGTACCTTACCTCTTTTGCCTTCTCCCTTTCAAATCCGAATTTTCGATAGGTAGATCTTCCGGGATGTCCGCTAGCAGACAACCAAGACGAACCCGACCCACGCTGTTATTTTCATTTCTTTTTTTCGCCGTTTTTCCGCTAGTTGCGGCCAAGCGAGAGATCCAAAATACCCTGCGCATCGTCGACTACCAACGACACCTGAATCCCCACTTTGAGAAGAGGCCGCGCACAACGACACGCTTTATCATTATCCATTCGACAGAAAGCCGTTTGCCAAGCGCCCTGCGGACCCTATCCCGGGGGCGGGTCCGGCGAGCTCAGTATGTAACCCACGGCGGGCACGCTCATTTCCTGGTGGCTCAGGACGGGACTGTCTATCGCATCCTGGATCCTAAGTACTGGGCCAATCATGCCGGGGTCAGCATGTGGAACGGCCTGTCTGACCTGAGTGATTATTCGGTGGGCATCGAATTGGAGGGATTCCACAACATACCCTTCGAAGAGGCCCAGTACAGGTCTCTGCGGCTCCTGTTGAATCAGCTCAAAGAACGGTACCGCATCGAGGACAGGGATGTGCTGGAGCACTATCGCATTGCGTATTCTAAACCGAATCGATTTCATTCTCTGAACTCCCGAGGCCGGAAGAGCGATCCGGGGGCGGACAACTTCGATCGGGCCAAAGCGGGGCTCTCAGGCGAGTACGCCCAGGATCCGGATGTCATCGCCGGCCGCATGCTGGGCAGCCCAACCATAACGCGACCCGGCGTGCAAGTTGCTTCGGCGACCGAGGAGGAGGAAGAAGAAGAGGATACTTCGGAATCAGCCCAATCCCCCACCTCGCCCATGATCCTGCACACCGGTGAGACGGCTTGGAAGGTGGCCGGGGCTCAGTACGATGCGGCCACAACCGTCTATAAGTTTCCCAATGGCGCGATCTTTCGCGGTCATGAAATCCGCAATTGGGCAGACGTTCCGTTAGGGACTGAAGTACGGCTGGGCGTTCCGCTTGAGCTGGCCGGGAGTGGTAGCGCTGAGTTTACTGATGAGCGGGAGAAAAAAGTGATCTCTCTCCACCGTGTCGAAGTGATCGTACCGGAAGTCACTGCAAGGCTGACGCCCTGGAAGATCGCCAACGCCCTGCAAAACTCCGCTGTTACTTTCTATATCTATCCGGATGGCAGTCTTCACTCTGGAGACTCCTTACGGAGTGCCACCGAAGTCCCGATTGGAAGCAAAGTGCTGGTGGCCTATCGGTCGGTCCCCAGGCCGCAGACGCGAAATCGCCTGGGAGAAGACCTGGATGAGGTCTACATGGACCCCCACACTCTTTACCTCTTCCCCGACCAGACGCTGAAATCAGGTGACCAGATCCAGGATTTTGTGGCCTTGCCTTCTCGCACTCGGGTGTTTGCCAAAATCCAATAAGTTTAAGGTCCAAAGCCCAAATCCATCTCGATCGAACCCTGTTTGCACATGCTCCAGCTCGGGTCTCATGAATGACATTCTCAAGTTTCACGTGCAGGCTCCTGGAAAACTTGTAGTCCCGGTGAGCTCGTCCCACCCATAATCTGCGTTCTGGACTTTGGACTTGGGACCTTGTTCCTCCTCCTCCCACTCTGTGGTATAGTCTCAACGCTTTATGGGGAACCTGAACTCCCAAGAAAGTGAGCTGCCGTCATGATTAAGGAACGTTTATTCACGCCAGGGCCGACCCAATTGCTCCCCCAAGTCCAGGTAGCCATGGCCCAACCCATCCTCCATCACCGGACTGATGAGTTCCGCACTATCGTCAAAGAAGTTCTGGAGGATTTGAAGTACCTTTACAACACCAGCAACGACGTCCTCTTGTTTACCTCATCAGGTTCGGGCGCCATGGAAGGATCGGTCGTCAACCTGCTTAGCTCAGGCGATAAGGCTATCGTGGTGAGTGCCGGCAAATTTGGAGAACGTTGGACTGCGTTGTGCAAGGCCTACGGGGTGAATTCCCAGGTGATTTCCATCCCTTATGGCAAGGCCGTGGATCCCCAGCAAGTGGCTGACCTGTTGAGACAGCACCCGGAGACTCGAGCTGTGTTTGTGCAGTACAGTGAGAGTTCCACGGGGGCACGGCACGATGTGAAAGCTCTGGGTGAGATTGTCAATCGGTACGAAAGCACCGTCCTGGTAGTCGACGCGATCACCGGCCTGGGAGTCATGGAAATGCCGGTGAACGAGTGGCATCTCGACGTCGTGGTGGGTGGTTCTCAGAAGGCCTTGA
>JBGPHY010000066.1:0-14665 GCA_041484625.1 Terriglobia bacterium
AGACTTCATATCGCCTTGCATAGGAAGCATCTTTAAACTCGGGGAAGACCTCAAAGTGGGGCTCCTGCACCCTCACCGGTCTGCGAGATGCAGGGCAATCTTCAAGAAGAAAAACGTAGCCTAGCCATGGACGAATACTCATTTTGAAGGCACCTTCTCGGTAAGCGGTCCACAAATCCATGGCACTCCCCATTGCCTCTTCAGTCCTGTTGTTGAAGTTGTTCCCAAAAGATGGCCCAACTTGAGACTTCGCTTCCAGAGCCAATATGAGCTCCCCGTCCCGAACGACAAGCAAATCCCACTCTTTGGTAGGACGGAAGAAGCCCGGCAATTCTAGTGATCTAGAGAAGAAGATGTGCTCCTTGTCCACACCAGCAGTCAAAATCAGGTCGGTGAAAATGCCGATGAAACCGTCCATTTGAGCCCCACCAGTCACAGCGCTCCTCATTCCCTGATCGGCGCGCCCTGATTGCGTTTGGTTCTCGGTCTGCTGTTTTCGCGTCAGCCAGTAATGCGCAACTGCCTCAGCTACTCGTTTTTTCAACTCCGATGTGTCTTCTGCCATTTATTAACCGTGAAGAGACTACCAGAAAAAATGAGGTGATACCAGTGCCTGAGTCTTTGTCACATCAGCTAGGGGCGGATTCAAGGGAGCTCTGTAGTCTGCCGAAATCGATGATTTATTAATGCCGGAAAGCCATCTTCGCATGGGATCCACTTGACGGACTGCGATCAAACAAATGAAGGTAGTCCAATAAACACGAGATGTGTTGGCAAGGCTTATGGTCGGTATCGCGGGCCTGCGGTTGGTAGAAACGAGTTTCCGAACGCGACAACAAGACCCCAAAAAGAATAGATGCCAACGGCAGTCCCAAACGGGAAATGCCTCAACCTGAAGATCGGCTCGACATGTAAGACAATTTGTCCAAATTCCGGTCAATCTAATGGAGTCCAGTGGGAAGGCAAGCCTCGAGGCCTCCAGTTCGCCCTACAATAAGTGAATGTTTTTCAACTAGATAGAAAGACATAAAAAACAATCTAGACTTCGGAGAGCTCCTTGCCTTTGTTGGTGTTGGACTGGTTAAGAAGGACGAGAGGTGCCATGAAAACTCAACCTGCCACACTGCTGATTGTTGAAGATGATCCCAAAGTTCGAGAAGTCTTTTCAATGCGGCTCAAAGTTGCTGGTTACAGTATCCTGACGGCAGAAAACGGGGATGAGGCCGTTAAAGTCATTGAGCAAAACCACCTGGATCTGGTCTTGCTGGATATTGAGATGCCCGGAATGAGCGGCTTGGATGTGCTGAAGATTGTCCGCCAGCAATACTCCGCGGCTCTATTGCCTGTCATAATGGTAAGCGGGTCCAGCACCAGTGACGCCATCGTGAAGGCCTTGAACCTGGGGGCCAATGACTTTGTCCCCAAACCCATCGACTTTCCAGTGGCCTTGGCCCGGATTCGCACGCAGATCTTCCGGAGGCGCGCAGAAGAGGCAATGAGGGAGAGCGAGGAGCGCTACGCTTTGGCGGTATTGGGAGCCAACGACGGGCTGTGGGACTGGAACCTGAAGACCAATGACTTCTACTTCTCACCCCGATGGAAGTCTATGCTGGGCTTCGAAGAGCACGAAATCGGGAACAAGCCTGAGGAATGGTTTGACCGGATACATCCAGATGAGGTGGAACAGGTGAAATCCGAAGTTTCTTCCCATCTGAACAGCTTGACGTCGCACTTTGAAAGTGAGCACCGCTTGATGCATAAGGACGGCGGTTACCGCTGGATGCTGAGCCGGGGTCTAGCCGTCCGGGATCGAAGCGGCAAAGTCTCCCGTATGGCGGGCTCTTTAACAGACATCACAGAAAACAAGGTGGCGGATGCCTTGACTGGCATGCCTAATCGGGTACTTTTCATGGACCAGTTGGGCCGGGCCCTGGAGCGGACCAAGTACGTCAGCAACTACCAGTTTGCCGTTTTCTTCCTGGACCTTGACCGCTTTAAGCTGGTCAACGACAGTCTGGGCCATCTGATCGGAGACCAACTCCTCATCGCCGCGGCCCGACGGTTGAAATCCTGCCTGCATTCGGGCGACATCGTGGCACGCCTGGGAGGCGACGAGTTCGCCATTCTCCTGCAGGAGATCAAGCACGCCAGTGATGCCACCAATGTAGCCGAACGGATTCAGAACGCTCTTTCCCAACCGTTCAATCTGAACGGGCAGGAGGTGTTCAGCACTGTCAGTATCGGTATTGCCTTGAGCGAGACCGGGTACGAGCATCCCGAGGACCTGCTGAGAGATGCCGACACTGCAATGTACCGCGCCAAAGCCTTGGGTAAGGCTCGTTGTGAAATGTTCGACACCGAGATGCGGGATCGAGCGGTGGCGCGCCTGCAACTGGAGACCGATTTGCGACGGGCGTTGGAACGACGAGAGTTCCGTGTTTACTACCAGGCAATCACTTCCATATCCACGGGCCGAATCAGCGGATTTGAAGCCCTGCTGCGCTGGCAACATCCTTTACGCGGCCTGATTTCACCCGAAGAGTTCATTTCGATCGCCGAAGAGAACGGCTTGATTGTGCCGATAGGACAATGGGTGCTCCTGCAGGCCTGCAATCAAATGAAGCAATGGCATGAAGTCTTCGGAAACCGCTCCCTGGCGATCTCCGTGAACTTCTCGAATAAGCAGTTCATTCAGCCGGGCCTGGTCGGACAGATTCGCGAGGTGCTGGAGGAAACCGGGCTGGAACCTGACTCCTTGAACCTGGAATTGACGGAAAGCCTGGTGATGGAGAATGCGGAATCCTCCATCGCGTTGCTCCAGCAGCTCAGAGAACTGGATGTGCGCGTTGGAATTGATGACTTCGGCACCGGCTATTCTTCTCTCAATTACCTCCATCGGTTCCCGATTGACGTCTTAAAGATTGATCGCTCCTTTGTCAACCAGATGGGGGTTGATGAAGAGAATTCGGAAATTGTCCGAACCATCATCCACCTGGCCCACAACCTGGGGGCGGATGTCATTGCCGAGGGGGTTGAGACGCAGGAACAATTGGAACAGCTCAAATCCTTCGGATGCGAGTATGCCCAAGGATTCTACTTCTCGACTCCAGTAGACGCCCAGTCAGCCGAGGGCCTTCTTCAACAGGCCGTTCCATGGGGGCCGCAAGGAATCCACCCTGCCCTATCTACGCAAGAGAGCGGCTTCCATCCATCGTCCCATTGTTAGTTTCGAAATGTCGCCCCGTAGTGTGACAGCGGTCAACCTCTCGTCCCTCCGCAGGTAACTAACCCATCACGGAATGGGCCAGCCTTCAGTGGTGATTCCCGGTCTTGCCGTAGGGGCGAAGGCTTGATAAGAATTCACTCGTGAAACGCCACCTTTTTAGGCGGTTGACACAATCGCCCTACAGTCAGGCCCCGCAAGACTGCCCGATTACTCGATCACTGAAATTATAGTTCCCAGTACAAAAAGGAGTAGAATGAATTGAAGCTTTCCTGAGGGATCGGACTTTGATTGGTTACTCCGTTTGGACCTTACCCACAGATGGAGATTGCAATCTCTTTGAAAGGAGCGGCTATGAGAGGAGACGGCACCGGCATCAACTGGCGAACGGTGATCCTGCTGATTATCATTGTAAATGTACCGTTTTGGGTTCTCGCTTTTTTCACTCTCGACCAGACAAAGCAGGCGTTGAAGAGCCAACTGGCCTCTGACTTTCGGGCTATTGCCCGAAGAAATGCTGTGACCATCAATTACGGGATCAATCATCTTGTCATGAAGGTTGGAACGGTGGCGATCAACTCCGACATCCGGGCTGTCGTCGCCAAACAAAATGCGGCGTACTCGAACTCTCCCGAGGACATCCGGAAGAAGATCACCGATCTCGACAAGAAGTGGTTGACTCCGGCCGTGAACCTTGTTGTTGAACAGATGCTCTCCAACCCCGCATCGAAGTTTCTGCGCCGCATGGTAGAGCTGAATCCCGGTATCAAGAGAATCACCGTGACGGACCGGTTCGAGGGAGTAGCAACGGCCAATGTCAAGACCGTCGACTATGAGCAATCCGACGAGCCCTGGTGGCAGAACGCGTACAAGGACGGAATCAACGGGACCGTGGTGATTGAGGACGTCACTTTGGACCCGATCACCCGATTCAACGCTATCCACATCGTTGTCCCCATCCAAGAAGAAGGGAAGGAGCAAGTGATCGGAGTAATTGGCGCCCTGGTCGACATCAGCGACCTCTTCCCGCTCGTGACAGGAGTCAAGGTTGGGAGCACCGGTGAGACCTTGTTGGTCACCGAGCAGGGAAACATCGTCTCGAGTTCGGAAATCAATCTGCGCCAGCAGATTCAACTTCCGTATATGGACGACATCCGGAATGCGCTCCACTCGGCAACCCGGCCGGACTTCATTCAAGCTAGTATCCCCGGAGGAAAGAAACTATTTGTCGCCTACACGGACACTGGGCTCTCTACCAGCTACCCTGAATTGAAATGGCTGGCGGTTGTGGCTCAGGATGAAGCTGAGGCCAGCGCCCCGCTGAATATGCTGACCCGGAAGTTTCTATGGGCAGCAATGGCCAATCTGCTGTTCATCACGGGCATTGCCCTTTACCTGTTTACTCACCGGCGAATGCAGTTTTTGGATCTCAGGGAACCCTATGCCGAAGAGTAGACTTCGCGGCCTCAGGGGCGGCTGTCTGGGCCGCCCTTTCCTGTCCAAGTCCGTGGATTCCCCCTTGGCAAAGCGGGAAGTCAGCGGTAACGAACAGGAGGATTGTTCCCTTAATTCCCGCATTGAAGGGGGTTAGGGGGTTGCCCATTTGTTCGACAGCAGCGCTGCGGTCAGCAGTGTTCAATCGGCACCGTAACTGATCTCCATGTGGCGAATCGACAGGGAGGCCAGCAACATCACGGCAATGGTTAGCCCGGTCAGGCCGAGGACCGAAACCCAGACAGGTGACGGGTCAGCCAAGAGCGCCAGCGGACCTGATGGCAAGGTGACGGGACAGAGGGACTGAAGGTAATAGATGACACTAATCTTCTTGAGGAGCGGAGGCAGCAGGAAGTTAATAGACTCCCATCCCAGGATGGTAACGGCCGGAAGGACCGGGTTTTTGAAGGTCAGCCCCATCAGCAAAAAGACGCTGCCGTAACCCAGGCAGGCCAGAAGAGTGACTCCGGTATAGGCCAGGAGCTGGGAGATTCCAGGACCCTTGGCAAAAAATTCCTGGCCGGCCACCCCGTAGGGCACGTAAACCAGAAGAAAAGAGACAATCACGCTCGAAGTGAAAAGGACCACAGCAGCAATCCATCCTGACAGGTACTTTCCAACCACCAGAACCTCACGGCGCACCGGGGTCAAGAAATAGAAGTGAAGGCTCTTTTCCAGGATTTCTCCCCGAAAGAGATAAGTAAAGATCCCGACACAGCCAAAGAAGATGCCGACACGAAGGTAATAAAATTGAAAGATGCCGGCGAATATGATTCCGGACTTACCAAAATTGCTCCATTGCCCTCCGTGCTGTGGCGCCATGGCTTTGGCGCCGATCAGCAGCACCGGGGCAAAAGCCAGGAGGTAGATCCATATCGCCCGTCTCCCCAGGAAATTCTTGCGAATCTCCAACCCGACGATCGAAACGATCTGCTGCCACCAGAGGTGCCAGGGAAGGCGCCGAATAGAGTATGTTCTTTCCTCAGGATTCATGATCGCTCCTCCGGTATCCTCAGTAAGCGGTTGCCGGATAACAAGAGCGGGCTCCGGCACCGTGTTCCCCTGCATCACCCGAATGTCAAGGCCTCCCCCCGTCCGCACCAATCAAGTACCCGTACACAGAATTCACGTCGTCGTCAGCCGGGGCGATAAACTCCACGTCCAGTCCCGTTTCCAGGACAGCCCGGTTCATCATCAGGTAGAACTGATCAGCGCACCGGGTCTTCACCAGCAGGCCCCTGTGGTCATCATGGATTCGAACTTCAATCCCCTGGTTCTCCTCGAAAATACGCGCCGCCAGCAAGCCCGGTTTGTTGCAGCGGACGAGAATCTGCCGAGGGTGCTCCTGCATTTCGTCCCGGACCTCCCGGATGTCGCCCTCAGCCACCACGAACCCGTTGTTGATCAGGATCACCCGGTCCGAGATCAGGTCCACCTCATGCAAGATGTGGCTGGAGATCAGGAGATGAATCCCCCGAGCAGCCATTTCGCGGAACAGTGCCAGCATCTCAGCACGGGCCAACGGGTCCAGCCCATTCAAAGGCTCATCCAGGACTAGTACCGAGGGATCATGGCAGATGGCCAGGGCCAACTTGATTCTCTGGCGCATTCCTTTGCTGTAGCCCGCAACCCGGCGATCAGCAGCCTCGGTCAGACCAACTCGCTCCAGTGTCTTCTGCGCCCTGGCCGCGGCTTCAGGCCGGCCCCAGCCGTGAAGACGCAACTGGGAGCAAAGCAACTGTCTCCCAGTAAGTCCCTTGGGAAACGAGTCGAATTGGGTGCAGTAGCCCAGCTTGGGGAAGAGTTTTTCAGGCCTGCTCGGGGACAGCCCCAGGACCCAGACCTGACCCTGAGAGGGTTGCAGGAGACCCGTCATGAGGTTCATCAAGGTCGTCTTTCCTGAACCGTTCGGCCCCACCAAGCTGGTAATCCCGGCTGGGATGGCCAGGCTGACCCGGTTGATCCCCAACACTTCCCCATAAAACTTGGAGACATCATCAAGCACAATCTGGTTCTCGTCCGGAATCGTTCTCACTTGACCACCTCGTAGGCTTTGACTTTGCGCGACAACATGAGCAGACAAATCACACAGAAAGCCAGCAATGAACGCCAGGCGTCATCCAGTGCAATGCGACCATTTCCCTGTAAGGCGAAGAGCGACGACCAGACGGTCCTCATCACTTCCGACAGGTTAATCAAGTAGCCTGCATTGGTGTCGAAGATGTTGTTAATCGCGGCCCCCATCCCTTCTACGAAGGAGAGCAGACCAAATAACAGGGCTCCAGCCACAAATCTCCATTTCACCCAAGCCGAGAGAGTCAGGGAGAAAAGGGACAAGAAGAGAATCCAGATCCAGGAACCCAGACAGAGCGCACCGGCGATACGGAGATTGGAGACGAACCAGGACCCGCCTTCCAGATTGGATTGCAGAAGGAGGAGCAGGAGGCCGGGCACCCAGGTGATGGCTGAAAGCAGAATTATAAGAACTGACATTTTGCCTAGAACATACTCCACCCGAGAAAACGGACGCGACAGATAGAGGGGCAAGGCATTGTTGGCCAGATCGGGAGAAATCAGTCCCGGACCGACCAGCGCACTCAAAAGAAACCCCACTCCGGCCTGGATTTGAAGAAACATGTAGAAAAAGTGCTTGTCAATAGCCACCAAGAAGGCGGGGTTAGTGTTCAGGATCCGCAATGCAGTCAAGTTATGGTGAAGATAAATAATCAGGGCGTAAACCACCGGACAGACATAACTGCCCACCAGCAGAGCAATCAGGAACTTCGACCGAAATACTTCCTGGAAAGCATAACGGGGCAGGATCAAAAAACGCGACCAGATGGCCGTGAGTTCTCCTCCGTAGCGCTGGTAGCTGTGTTTATAGACGGCCATGATTCTCCTCCATCGCCTTCAGGAAGATGTCTTCCAGGGAATCCCGCTTGTGATGCAAACGGCGGATCTGGATCTGCCGGTCCGCCGCCAGGTGGTAAATGTCCCGGATCTCGACGCTCTGCGGCAGTACCATCTTGATCCTCCGACTGCCATTCACGGCACACTGGCATCCCGCTTGTTCAAGAGCCGACAGGAAGGACCCATTGTTGTCTCCAGCTGTCTCCAATTCCAGGAACTTCCGGTTGGCGCGCCGCTCTTCCTCCAGGTTACAGTAAACGCGGATCTGCCCTTCCTTCAGGATCAAGACCTCTTCGCAGCACTCTTCCACATCGTGTAACAGATGAGAGGAAAGGATTAAGTGCACCTGTCCGCCGTCTCGGATTTCGCGAATGAGGCGAAGCAAGCGCTGGCGGGCCGGCGGATCCAGACCATTGGTCGGTTCGTCCAGAAACAGGATTCTGGGACCATGGACGATAGCCTGCGCGAGTTTTGCCAGTTGCTTCATCCCTTGGGAATACGTCCCGAGCTCGCGGTAGCGCGCTTCGCCCAGCCCTACATAGAACAACGCTTCGTGTGCTCGCTCCATGGCTTCGCGGGGTGGCAGCCCGGAGAGTTCGGCCATCAAGCGCAGAAACCGGACAGCCGTCATCCGCGCGATGAACGAATCATTTTCCGGCATGTACCCGATCAGGGTCCGAACCTGCTTGGCATTGCGGCGAATGTCCATTCCGCAAATCCGGGCTGTTCCCTCAACCGATGGATGAAAGCCCAGCAATGTGTGGATCAGCGTGGTCTTCCCCGCCCCGTTAGGACCCAACAACCCGATGGCCCTCCCCGAAAGTTCGGCAGTCAGGCGCTTCAGGATCGGTCGTGTGCCGAAATTGACGGAGAGATGGTCTAACTGAATAACTGGATCCATAGCTTTCGGTGTCCTGTCCGCAGGATTCAATAACGTTTTCCATTTCTTCCTAGTACCGGATTCAAGTGCATCAACGAGCCCAGGCTCAACCCTAGATAACTCAGATCGCCGCTACTGGCCACGACAATTCGCTTCTCTTCAGCATAGGCGCAAATCAAGGTAGGCGGGGTGTTGGAAGCCACTGTCTCCAGCGTTTTCCGCTGTTCCGCTGTCAGAGAAGAAGCGATGTCTCCCATTATTCCGGCCACAGGTTTGAGCAAAGGTGAAAGGTTCTGATACAGCACAGCCGAGAAGTTGGCTCTCCCATCCCGGGGCAGCAGCTTGGAGAAAGTATCGGAACGGGGCAAGATGTAGCCCGTGTTCCGGAACTGGATGGACTGCTCCACCAGAACACGGCTGGGAGCTGCAACCAGATACCCGTCCACAAAGCAGTACTCAAATTCCAGTCCGGGTTGTTGTCCCCCGATCCTGTAATAGATCCGGCCGCCTGCCTGAATCTGGTTCAATTGCATTGATGGTTTTCCGTGGCTCTGGCCTTCGCGGTTGAACTGCTGGACTGCCCATTCAATGGTCCGTTGCAGCCGTGCCGGATCATTCACTTCCAGGACCACTTTCCAGGAAGGCTTGGGCAGAACTGGACCATCCAGGGCAATGGCGAATTCGCCTCCCAAGGGGGCAGCCAGATCGTCACGCACGTTTACCCCTTGCTTGGCTTGGAATTCATCCAAATGCTGGCGGATGGAAGGGTCCTGGCCTTCCAGGACCCCCAGCAGATCCTCGAGGAGAGAAGCAGGATTCTTCACGACGAATGCAGCCAGCAGATTGGCATCCGGCGAAACGAAAGCCAGCGATCCCATGGGACCGGGTTCTCCTAACCAGGAAGTCATTCCTCGGCGAGGCTCTTCAAAACTGAGCGCGGCCACATTCTCGATTTTTCCCTGGTTTTCCTTGTGTTCGATGATCAGGTGCTTCACATTCAAAATCCCTGCGCGATCCATCGTTTCCAGAGTCTTGCCATATTCCTCCGCTTTGAGGTGTTTCCGAGATGGGCGGGAGACCAGGCGCTGCATGTCTAACCCAAACAGCCAACCGGCTCCCTCCCGGTAGGATTCGGATAGACGCGCGTAGAAGTCCGTCCCGGCAAAGGGATGATTGGCTGGATTCTTTATGGCTGCCGCCAAAGTCTGCAAAGCGGAGACACCGGGTGAAACTCCCAGGATGCCGTTGCTGTAATACAAGAACAGCAGCCGGCCGGAGCCGTTGTCACCTGACTTGGAAAAGGCATCGGGACTATCAACCACCCTCAACACCGGGCGTCCCTTGGCTTGCCTGTTGAGTTTCTCCACTTCCGTCCGGAGGGTGGCCTCGAAACCGTCAGTTCGGGCAACCTCGGCCAGTAGGAGCAGGTCCTGGTATCGGCCGGAGGCCTCCATGGGCACGGCCAGCACAACTTCATCCCCGAGGAGCCCGCCGAAATCGCGGATTTTAGCGATGATTTCCTCAAAGGCAGGCCGCCCCTGGCAGGCCTGCATTATCTCATCTCGCCACTCGTGCAACGCCTCATTCTGCTGGATCCTCTCCTCCAGCAGGCGGTGACCCTCTCCGAGGGCTTTACTGAAATTGGGAACGGCTGCGAAGATGACCGTTTCGGCTGGGACCAACTTGACCAGCTGGCTGGAATAGCGCAATCCGGGGGTCAACCCTGCATGCTCCAGCTGCTCTTTGACCCCCCGGAGTTCTCGCAGCAACTCACTGTAACGGGAAACATCCCGGCTCCACGCGATTTCCGCGTCAATAGAAGTGGAATTGAGGTTGGGGTTGGTGGTCAACTGCTGGCCGGGGCCCAAGGTTGTGCGCTGTCTGCCTTGATCCACCTGGACCTGTCCCTGCACCACCGATACTCGGCTGCCTTTCATGCCCTGATTGACGGCGAAAACTGTCCCTTTTACCGAAACCAGGCAATCGGGTGTGGATACCTGAAGATGCCCCAACCGCTGTTGAGCCGCCTGGACGATGACATTTCCCCGCCCCAAGCGGATTGTCGTTCCGCTCCATTTCTTGGAAAGAGACAGTTCGGAACGCGGGCTCATTTCCACCAGGGAACCATCCGCCAGGCGAATTAGAGCGCCGGCGGCCCGGCTGGTTCGGACCACTTCTCCTTCTTGAAGGACAGCATTGCTGGCCAGAACCTGAACCTCACCACCGGAAAGCCGGTAGAGTTCACCATCGGCTTGTTCTACGGTGCCCAGCGGTCCCTTGGTCCCCCAAAGGTTTCTAACCAACTCCACCTGGGCCAGTCCGAAGGCAATCAGGAAGGCGGCGGCTACTCCCCATGCCCATCGGGATCCGATCCACGAATAAGCCGACCGGCGGCGGCGCTTGGGGAACAACACAGCTTGCGTTGGCTCGGAGCGCGTACTTTGGAGCGCCCTGCGGCAATCTACACAACGATGAAGATGATCCTCCAGCAAAAGAAATCGGGAATCGAGGTCCCTCTTCTGGTTTGGGCTCGCGACACTCATGGAACTTTGCTTTTGCACATACTCCGGCATCAGGCCTTGAAAATCAGCGCACCCCCGCAGTGTGGGTCGGACCACAACCACAGGGACTTCAGCCTGAGCGTATGCCACACGTAAAGGTTCTACTCGATCACCCGAGGTGATCGTCGGATTTGCCTCGTCTCGTGGAATCTCCTCAATCACCTTGTTCCATACGCGACCGGCAGCCTGGGCAATCACCTTCGGATCGACGGTTTCGTCACGGATTTCTGCAATGGCATGGCCGAGGATTGTTTCCAGATCCTTGTCTTGAATACTCATGGCTTTCCTCCCAAAAAGATGCGTAGTTCATTCACTAGCCGGGCTCGGATCCGGTGCAGGATAACCCCGACGGTAGTCGCCTGAAGCTCAAACATTCCGGCAATTTCCTTGTTGCCGTATCCCTCAAAAGCAGAGAGCGAAAAGATTTCGGCATCCCTCGGATTAAGGCTGGCAACTGCCTTTCGCAGAAAGCCTCGAACCTCCTGATTCATCAACTGACGATCCGGGATCAAGCGGGGATCCCCCTCAAGATTCAGTTCATCTTCACCAAGTGAGACATCGTGGCTGGAGCGGGGCGAACGCATCAGGTCGATGGAGGCGTTAATCGCCGCCCGGCGAAAATAGCCGGTTCCGCTCCCCACTAACTCAGGAAGAGTGCCGTGACGGGCCAGTCTGAGAAAAACCGTCTGCAATACGTCTTCGGCGTCCGTGGCATTGCCGGTCACCCGGTAGGCGGTTTTAAAGACTAAGTCATGGTAATCCAAGAACATCTGCTCGAGGTTGCCTGCTTGGGCGGGAATCACATCCTGAGTCGCTGTGAGTGGCACCGTGTCCTCCTTTTTTTCGACTCCAAACATAGAACGATCCTCCGCTAATAACATTACACCCCAAATAGATCTGAACCTCATTACGAAGGCCCGGCCCACAAAGTTCCCTAGAGATTATTGGGAGAGAAGATAAGGCTTCCGTGGATTGCTTAGGGGAAGTCCCGGAACCTTCCTAATGGAGGCTTGAAGGGTCGAGTAACAGACATTATGCCCTGACGGCAGCGGGGGGGAATTTTCACTCCCGCTTCCACGGCAGCCAGACCTCCATTTCGGCTGCCCCCCGGTTGGCCCAGGCATAATAAGGAATTAATGTCACATTGAAAGGAGTTCCGGTTGCTGCAACCTCTTGTCCCAGAGGCTGATAGAGAGATGCCCGGACACTGGGCTTAGCCGCAGCCAGTACCCTGGCGCGAATCACAGTGACACCCCCCAGGAGTTCCGGGTGGAATTCAGTTGCAAATCCTCTGTGCCCGGACTTGTCCACTAGTACAGTCAGGTCAAAGGGTGAAATGTTCCCGGTGTCAATTCCCTCCAGGCAATAGACCAGCGGGCCGCGCATGAAGGCAACCCGTCCAAAGTCTTCCCGTACCCGAGGATTGGCCTCCATCAATTGGACTGGCATTTGGAATTCCAATCGTACCCGATCGCCGGTTTTCCAAGCCCGACGCAATTCGTGGTAATTGCCGGAATCGTCAAGCGTCTGGAATTCATCCCCATTCACGCGAACTCGGGCAGATTGGCACCATCCCGGTATTCGAAAAAATAGGCCATAGGGAGTTGTCGAGTCTGACTTCACTGTAAAATCCACCACGTTGTCCCACGGATAGCGCGTCTGTTGAGCCAACCTGATCTTCTGACCGTCCTCCAACCTCCAGTCCAATTCCGAATCATGGTAGAGATGAACCCACAATCCTTCACGACTGGTGCTGTAGAAGTATCCCGGCAGTGAAGCCAAAGTCCGCTGGATGTTGGGTGGGCAGCAGGTGGTGGAATACCAGGGCTGGCGCACTGTGTGCCCTAACGAAGAGAGGGGGTTACGATAGAAGTAAAGATCGCCTGAGAGTGAGACGCCCGAAAGGACCCCGTTGTAGAGGGCCCGTTCGCAAACGTCGGCAAACCGCGCCTCCCCGGTGACCATGGACATCCGCCAGCTCCACATGAAGTTGCCGATGGCGGCGCAGGTCTCAGTGTAGGCCTGCTCATTGGGCAGTTCGTAAGGCTCCCCAATGGATTCTCCGCTCTCACGTGAGCCCACGCCCCCGGTGATGTACATCTTACTGCTGATAAGATCCTGCCAAAGGCGATCAAGAGCTCCTTTGATCTGCGCATCGCCGCTTTCCGAATAGAAATCGGCAGCGCCGCAGGAGGCATACATGGCCCGAACCGAGTGTCCTTCGAACCTCTGGCGCGACATGAAGGGTATGCCGCTGAACAAGTAACTGATATCGTCGGGACTCAGCTTTAGTTCTGGTCGCTCCGTGTTCAACAGGTACCCGGCAAAGTCCAAATATCTCCGTTCGCCGGTGCTTCGATAGAGTTCCACCAACGCCATGTCCAGCTCAGGGTGTCCTGTCATGGCGGGCTTCTTGCCAGGACCGAGAGTCCCGGTCACATAGTCCGCGTAACGGATACCCACCTCCAGCAGCCTGCGGTTCCCGCTTCCGCGGTACTCGGCCAAGCCTGCCTGAAGGAGGTGGCCGAGGCAATACAGTTCGTGGCCGTGCCGGAAGTTTGTGAACCTCTCATTGGCGCGTTCTAAAGCGTAATAGGTGTTGAGGTAACCATCCTTTCCTTGAGCTGCTGAGACCTCCCCGATCATGCGATCCAGCAATGCTCGCAGGGCAGGGTCGTTGTCCTGATGCAATGTCCAGGCGACCGCTTCCATCCATTTGTAAAGGTCGGAGTCGGTGTACAGCGGGCCCTTGCGCTCCACCTGTTTTCGCCCGGAAAGACGGCGAAAGTTGTCTATTACGCCGTGCTCTTCTAGCAGGTTGAACATGGAGGGAAGGCTTTTTAGCCGGTTGATATCTCGCCTGGATGTCCAGAACCCCGGGCCAAGAGTCACGGCACGAACCGGAATTGAGTGCCATCGGGTTTGAGGGCTTTTGGCGTTGGCTAAAATTCCCTCTCGATCCCAGGGCCCGGCGCTTTCAGATTGCGCCTGCAACCGGCTGAACGACCCGGCAACCGGTCCAAGACAGATTGATATCAGAAAACAGGTGAGGGTCTTTTGAGCGTTCATTTAGGAGTCCTTGCAGAGACGGAGGTGAGACTCAGCCCAATCACAAAATTGTGGGACAAAGAAAAGACGCTCCATGTGGTTGAGGGTTCGGGAAAGTTTTAACATCCATCAAGAGGCCCGTAGGATGAGTCACCGGCCTGGCGCTACCGGGACGATCGGTTTGCCAGATCCAGCCCGGGATTCAGAATCTCTCCCAATGCAGGACCTCAGACAGTGCACGTTTTGCTGCGTCGGGAGCTTCACCAGGCATCCCCAGAGCTACCAGGCTGACAAGTCTGTACCCCGCCGGGGCTCCCAGCATGCTGCAAATCGCTCGGGCATATTCCTTCTTGTCCCCAGCCACCCAACAGCTCCCCAGACCATGAGCCCGGGCCGCTACCAGCATGTTCTGGGTGGCGGCACACCCATCTTCCAAGTAGTACTTGGTGTCCCTGCATAAGACCGCAACGCAGACCGGGGCCACGGCGATGAAGGCTCCGTGATCAGTCGCATAGGCAATTCGCCGACGCATGTCGGAATCCGTTACTG
>JBGPHY010000067.1:0-14627 GCA_041484625.1 Terriglobia bacterium
CGACCGACCCGCGCGTGCCCGTGGGTGAAGCCTTACAGATGTACGAAGCGGCGAAGAAGACGGGAGTGCAGGCCGAACTGATCGTGTTCGCCGACGAAGGACACGGTGCCAGTCGGCGTGAGAATCAGGTCTTGATGATTGGCCACGCTTTGCAGTGGCTGAAGCAGTACCTGAAGTGATTGGTACTGTAGGGCCGGTTCCGTCGCGAGGACCCAAGCAAAGAGATTTAAGCGTGAACCCTGTTAGTTGTAGTAGTCCTCAAATTCCAGGGTAGTGCGTCAGTCACATGAGGAAAACTACAGGAGCAAAAGCTTCCAAGTCTTCGCCTGTGAAACGCCGCGAGTTGAGGTGGTTGACAAAAACCGCCCTGCAGCAAAATCACGCAAGACCGACGCAGTACACCCCAGACTCAAATTCCTCTTGACAGTTGAGATTTCCCAGTGCTACATATCCGGGTAGTATCGATTAAAAGTAAGGTTCTCTTGAGCACAATTCGTTTTATCCAAATGCTTGAATTTGTTGATGATTGCTTTGAAAGTGTCTAACGGAACATTTCTGGCTTCACTCGCCTAGCCTTTTTGTGTACGGGTTATCGATAAAGAATATCCTGCTGGGGTGAACGCAGTCCGGTTGTGTTAGGCCTCCAGACTTCCACGCAAGCCATCATTTCCGGTCCTGCCATCGAACAAGCCCCGGTGTGGTGTTCTTAAGGAGATCAAGCATGAGAACGCTGTTCAGGATCGCCAGCATTATCGCAGCATGGGCTTTCATCCAGCCACACGCATTTTACGGCCAGGCCGTAACGGGAACTATTATCGGTGTTGTTACTGATCCGAGCGGGAGCATGGTACCAGGGGCACAGGTGATCGTCCGTGGCAAGGAAACGGGTACTACAAAAACGGTCTCCACTAATGAGGCAGGCGGCTACTCCATGCCGTTTCTTAACCCGGGCACCTACACACTGGAAGCCAGCCACTCCGGCTTCAAGACCTTTGTCCAAGAGAATATCGGAGTACAGGTAGCATCCACGGTCGAAGTGGACGTGCGGCTGCAATTGGGTGAGACAACAGAGAAGATCGTCGTCAGTGATGCGCCCCCCCTACTTCAGACGGAGGGGGCGCAAGTGGCCTCAACACTCGACAGACAGCAGCTTCAGCAGCTCCCGAGTCTCGATCGCAAATATCAGGACCTGATCTCGCTGATGCCTGGGACGGGGTCGCCGGAGCAGAATTTCACCGACCTCGGCTCTGACGACACTCGCTTGACTGCGGTCAATGGGCTTGGAAAATACTCCAACAACTACCAGATTGACGGGGTCGATAACAATGATCCCATCTTGGGCAACACCGTCCAGGTCCCTCCCATCGAGTCCATTCAGGAAGTGAATGTGGCCACCTCCAATTATGACGCCGAGTTTGGCCGAGCTGGCGGCGCCGTCGTGAACGTCCAGACCCGGGGGGGGACCAACCAATTCCATGGCAGTGCCTACGAGTTCCATCGGGACACCTTCCTGCGTGCCTTCCGGGCATTGCCGCGGGAAGATTCCCTGCCTAAGAGCGTACAGAATCAGTACGGCGCTACGGTGGGGGGGAGAATCATCAAAGATCGAACCTTCTTTTTCGGCGATTTCGAAGGAACCAACATTCGGCAGGGACAAACTCAGATTCTTTCCGTTCCGAGCCCTGCATTTCGCAGCGGCGATTTCTCCTCCGTATTAGGAGAATCATTAGGGGTACTCGATCCTGCAGGCCAGCCGATATATTCGGGTTCTTTATTTGATCCCCTGACAGGAACCGCCGACGGAAGTGGCCGTCAGGTATTTCCGGGAAATATTATCCCGGCTGCCCGCTTTAATCCGCAAGCAAAAGCCATGATTGATTTGCTTCCCCTGCCGGATAATCCTGATCTCTTAACCCAGAATTATACAGTGCGTGTGCCAACTCCACGGGATACTTACAATTTCGACATTCGAGTGGACCACGTTCTCAATTCGTCCACCAATCTATTTGTCAAATACAACTTCAAAAACGTGAACACGGACAACCCTTACGGGGCGGCCTTGCGGCCAGACGGTTTCCTGAACGGGCATGGTGAGCTGCGCGCCCAGAATCTTACAGGGAACCTGACCCATTCCTTTGGGGCCAACACGGTCACCGAGATTCGCGTAGGCATCAATCGTTTCAACTATTCTTATGCGGGTCTCAACCAGAGGACTGCGCAGGATTTTGGAATTGAGGGATTGGCTCCCGACACCCCGTTGCCACTCATGTACTTTTATGACGGGAGTGTCACCAACATTGGATTCTACCCTTACTACCCGCTGGTCAACGATCAGACTACCTTGCAGGTATCGAACACCTGGACGAAGACCCAGGACAAGCACAATTTGAAATGGGAGGCCGACATACGGGTTCTGCATCTCAAACGGGATAGCCGGTCATCCAACACAGGCGAGTTCTTTTTCGATCCCTTTGTCACGAGCGCACCCGGCGAGAGTTACACGGACCTGCTCCAACAGCACGACGGCAGGGCCTTCTCTTCCTTTTTGTTAGGACTGCCCGACAACGTGACACGTAACCAGCACATCACGCCCCCTCGGGATCATGCAAATCAGTACTTCTTCTTCGGCCAGGACACCTGGCAGGTGACTCCCAAGTTGAGTCTGAATCTTGGCCTGCGTTGGGAGTATTACGCGCCAGTGACCTCCCCTGAACCGGAAGGAGCAACAAACTATGATCGATTTACGGGTCGCCTGTTCATCGCCGGTATAGGAGAGGTGTCGCCAACCGCCAACGTGCGGAGCTACTATCGGAATTTGGCCCCGCGATTTGGATTTGCGTATCGGTTGAACGAGAGGACTGTCTTGCGAGGTGGCTATGGGCTCAGCTTTGTTACCCAGCCATTCGGCGGATTGGGCGCTCTGTTGTCGACGAATTGGCCTAATGTCTCGGTACAGACAGCCGGAGTTCAGGGTGACTTTCTCCCGGAAGGAACTCTGACACAAATGATTCCTCTTTCCTTACCAGAGTTGCCTCCCAACGGGGTTCTCGATCCTGCTCCGCCTGATCAATTCTTCTATTCTCTTGCCTTCGACAATAAGTTCCCCTACGTTCAGTCTTACAATCTGACTCTTCAAAGGGAACTTCTACCGGATCTCAGCCTGGAGATCGGGTACGTGGGAAACCAGGGACGCAGACTCGGGAACGATTACGAGGAACAGAACTACTCTTTGCCTGGTTCTGGCGACGATGGTGGAGTACTTTTCAAGAACTTTGGATTCGCCTCCAGTGACTCTCTGCTGGCTTTTGACGGAAACTCCAACTACAACTCACTCCAACTGAATGTGCAGAAACGTTTCTCCCATGGCATCGCATTCACGACGGCTTACACCTGGCAACGGGGCATCAATGACATCCGGGGGAGAGATGCATTTCCTCATGAATTCCGCCGTTTGGGCCGCGGCGTTAACACGAACAAACAACAAATAGTCAGCAGCTACCTCTGGGAACTTCCTTTTGGACCCAAGAAGCCTTTCCTGAGAGCGGGGCCGTTGTCTCGTATCTTGGGAGGTTGGGAGTTCAACGGCATATTCACTTCATACAGTGGACCTCCCTTCTCTGTCCGCGCATCTGCGGCACGCTTGGACGGTGTCAGACTCAGTCGCAATCATCCGGATGTGGTCGGCACCCCAACCATACAGGGGCACACGGGACCGGACCAGCTTTTCTTCGACACCGGTGCGTTTAGTCCTCCTCCAATCGGCGTTTATGGAAATGCGGGAGCTCAATTGCTGTACGGGCCAGGGCGAGTCAACCTGGATGCTTCCCTGTTCCGCAAAATCCAGCTCGGGGAGCTGAGGCACTTGGAGTTCCGGGCTGAAGTATTCAATTTAACCAATACCCCGCATTGGAACGGACCACAAAACAATATTGACAATCCGCGGTTTGGAGAAATCCTCTCAGCGGCTGATGATGCCAGGCAGGTGCAGTTCGGGGTCCGGTTCGTCTATTAGATTCTTTGGCCCGAGATAAAATATGAAGACAACTGCCAGATGCGTCGTTTTTCTTAGCAGTGTGACATTATTTATTGCTCACACCCCCACTTATGCGATCACGGACCTTCGGCAAAGACCCTTCATCAGTTGGCAGACAATGACCAGTTTCGCCACGGAGGCTCTCAAGCACGCTTCCCAACACCAGGTAAATGCTTTGATTCTGGAGTTCGAGCCCAATCAAGACCAGCCGGGGCGCGAATGGAATACCTTCCTAGACGATCTTGCATTTGATGACCACGTTCCCAAGGTGGCCAAGAAGGGAAAGTCCCGGCAAAACGTGAAGAAATTGAGATCCAACATCAACACAGTCCTCGCCCTGGCCAAGAGCCAAGACATCGAGGTCTACTTGATGGGTACGGAGCTTTCCTTCCCTCCGGGGATGCTGGAGGCTTATCCCGAGGTCGCCGACACCACCAGCCCTTTCCTCTGGCGCTTCCTGGAAACTCGGCTGGAGGAGGTTCTCCACGCTCTTCCGAACGCGGCAGGGATTGTTCTCTATACCGACGAGTCCAACGATCTCATCCTGTATGAAATGAAGAGGATCGATCGTGGCGCGGCCTTCAAGAAGCTGCTTGAGGTCTACCACAACGTTTGCCGCCGGAATGGCCGACGCCTGATTGTGTCCACATTTGTGAACTACGATGCCCAGCGGTTGGAAATCCTCCGGTCGGCTCTCAAACAGATTCAGCCTTCCAACGATTTTCTGGTGGATAACTATGTCTGCCCCGGGGACTGGGGATTGATCCAGTTGCTGAACCCTGCAATCGGGAATGTCGGCGGTCATCGCGAGTTCTTGACGTTTGACTATACGGGGGAAATCTGGGGGCAGGCGAACATCCCCCTGTGCGAAGCGAAACTGATCGCCGACAGACTACGTGCCGCACAGGGAAAGGGTGCAAACCTGGTCGGCATTAATGGGTACGTTTCCTGGTATACACAGAGTATTTTTGGCAAGCCATCGGAAATTAACCTGGATCTCGCTCCGCAACTATTGCGCGATCCAAACCAGGATCCTCATGCACTGGTTCAACAATGGCTTTCAAAGCGGTATGGGGAGCGAGCCGCTGATGGGCTGACCCTGGCCTTCCTGAATAGCTTCGAAGTTGCATTGAAGTCAATCCAGACATTGGGATTCTGGGTTTCGGAGGCTCCCAAGAGCGCCTTCCCCGATCCGGTATGGATCGATTTTTCTTTGCGGACGGAATCCCTGGCGGTCTTTGATCCATCATACAAAACGCTTGAGGAACATCTCGTGCATCCGGACGCAGACATCCTGGCTAAAGTAATCGAAGAAAAGGACAAGGCTGAAAGCCTGGCCTCTCAAGCACTCCAGGCCGTTAGACAGTCAAAGCCATATCTCCAGGACACTGATTTTCAATTGCTCGACAAGCAGTTTTCTCTGGCCTGGTATATAGCTCGCGTTTACCGATCATACATGGAGATGTACATTCGGTTTCGAATGTGGGACCAAGCGGGGCGCGGGCCGGTCCCGACACAGTTAGTGGGACTAAGAAGGCCTCTCCAGGATCTTTCGATTGAAATGGAGAAAGTTACTGATTCTCCACCGGTGTTCTGCCCTAAAAGTCTGGTGGGCTGCCTTGCTCTGCTGGACAGCTTTCTGAATGGGAAAAGCTTCCCGAATTATCCTACGTCCCTCGTTTTTGCTCACACCATTGAGTACCCCCCAATTGCATGGAGATCGTGTGCGGTTGGGCCCTGACATTCCTATTGAACAAATACCTCCGATGACGGGAGGAAAAGTTACATCCACTTTATGAAAACCAAGGGCACAATCAGGGCTGACTTGCTAGTACCTGGCCTCGTTGCGTTCCTGCTTGGGCTGAACGTACCTCCTTGCTCAGGCGAAAAAGAACTGCCCCTCATCCAAATCCAACAAGCGGCCTGCGGGGCACTGCTTCGAGACGATTTTGAAGGCCGCACGATAAACAGAAGCCTCTGGAACATCTCTATCGAGGATCCGGGTATTCAAGTGACTGTGCAACAGGGAGTGCTTCGCATCCGCGGTAGAAGCGCGCAAATTCCGAAAAATGAATTGTCCCGGAAGGAAGTGAAATTGTGGCGCTTTGTGGGAGTAACTTCTCACCCTTTTCCACAAACCGACGTTTCGCTCGCGGTACGTACCAGAATGCCGTCAGGAATTTCGGGCGAACCGGGTTTACATGGTGTTAGCGTCCACCTCTGCGGCGTCAGTCCTGATACTTACCCGGAGGTCCTTTTCGGGAAGGTTGACGGGAAGGAAACCGAGGAGATCCTGCATGAATTTGCAGAAGGGACCCCGGATGATGTCCCTTATCCGAATGCCCGGGGTTGGTTCCTTGGGATTATCAACCAGCAAAATGGAGATTATCGTTACCTGATTTCCGGTCAGCCACTCGCCGAACAGGGAGACGAGCGAAGGAATTTCCACGATGTATTGGTTGAGTACGACGGACAGAAACGGCTGGCACAGGCCTTCCTCAAAATCGGTGAACGCTACCAACAACTCGGAAAAGCAGAACCTCTTTTCCGCGGCTTAACCCAGATCGAACTGAAGACCATGGATGTGACACCGCTGTACGGTGCTAACCGGGAAGCTCATTTTGATGACTGTCGGCTATACCTTAACCCCCGGCACCATCCGGTTCGGTTTATTGCCGTGGAGGACCACCCGGCCCGGTTTCCGGCTCTCACCGGTGCACCCTACGGTCTCATTTATCATGGTCCGCGGATGCGTGTAGCTCTGTACACGGCTGACGGAGTCAGCAAAATCAGTGAGGGTTATACGGACAGCGAGGGCATGGTTGAACTGTTGGTGGATTCACTCCTGTGGGTTGTGTTCCCTGCCGCGGCCTCGGTTCGGTTTTATAGAGGTGAGCATGAAGTGGCTCGAAGCGTCATCGAGTCCCAAGGAGTCGAGGGTCTCTATCCGGGAGATGTCTGGGTATTCGACACGAGCCAGATCCCCTAACGGTTGTTGAAGTTCTCTAATTGGAGGGTAGGTCCATGACCGACCGAAAGAAGGTTCTTGTATCGGGAGCTTCCTCGGGTATTGGCGAAGCAACCGCATACCGCTTTGCCAATGAAGGCTGGGACGTCTGTCTGAACGCCCGGCGAAAGGAAAAACTGCAGACGATAGCTGAGCACCTGCCAGCAGGTGACCACCTCGTCTGTCCAGGGGACTACAGCAAAGCTCAGGTAGTCGAGTCTATCCGGGATGAAATGGCAAGGAAATGGGACCGGCTGGATGTCTTGGTGAACTGTGCCGGGGTGTTTGTGGGTGCCCACGCCATCGATTCAGATCTCGAACAGTGGCGTCAGCCAATGGATCTCATGGTGAATGGAGCGGTTCACTTGACCCGCCTGGTGGTGCCCTTCATGAATGAAGGAGGCAGAATCATTCATATCACCTCAATTCACGGGCAGCGCGCCGAGCGCAACGCCAGTAGTTACAGCATGGCAAAGGCTGCCTTGAATCAGTACTGTCGGGTGTTGGCACTGGAACTGGCTTCGCGCGGGATTTTAGTTAACGCGATTGCCCCGGGATTTGTAGACACTCCAATGTCGGTTGTGGACGGGGTCAATGAACTGGAAACCGACTGGTTCAGAAAGAACTACGTGGAAGGTCACCACCTTCCTCTAAAAAGGGCGGGACGGCCGGAAGAGATTGCAGGGGTCGCCTGGTTCCTGGCTGGTCCTGATGCTTCTTACATCACAGGCCAAGTACTGACTGTTGACGGAGGCTTGACCATTACTTTCTGAGATGGGAGAGCTCTTATGAAGGTGCTTCCGCCATCAATTGTTGGTGGTGTAAGCGTAAGGCTTTATTATTGCAATACTTTACAGGTAAATTTGAAGTCACTAATTATGGTTGGCTTCAAATCAAGAACAAGTCCTTTTGTAAGAAGGAGATGAGGCCAAGCTACCAACAGTAAACTGCGCAAGCACCCTTCGAGCGGCGAGGGATGGCAATCTGCCAAAATCACTCTCCGAGGGCGACTCCGACAATTCATTTCACGACACGAGAGGCTCGAATGAAAAAGCTGTTCTTCTTGTTCCTTCTGGCAGGAGCCCCTGTATTGGCGACTTCAACAAAGGATGCCTATGTTAGAGAGAGCATTCAGCCCGGAAAAAGTGTGTGGGAAATCGGCAATGCCAGAATCCAGGCTCAGTTGTCCTATATTGGAAAACAGCTTCTCCTGACAAAGCTCTCCAATCCCGGAACGGGTGCAGACTGGACCCCACCGCGTGATCAAGCTTCACTTTCGCAACTGATCCATCTTCGTTTTCGCAATCGGGAATACCGATTTCAGGTTCCAGACGAAGAAGGCAGCTTTCGGCTAAAGGCACATCGCATCACTGCAGACGACAAGTCGGTCAGGCTCGAACTCGTCTTCAGCCGTGCCGGCTCACTACCTCTGATCGAAGTTTATCTCTATTACCGAGTTTTTCCCGGCAGTTTCGTGGAAACCTGGACTGAGGCTCGCAATCTGAACCCGACAGCCGAACCACGTCTTGAGCTGCTCAGCGTTGGCCAATCTCATCTGCCTGTCGGCGCTAACGATGGGCATTGGGAGGTTGCCAACACGCAGGCTAGCCAGTACGGGAAACCGCGCCGGTTGGATTGGCTGGTTCTTCAGCCAGGCCAGCTGCAACAGTTGCCTCTCCACGGTTCATCACCTTTGCCAGACAAAGGTTATGTCCAGACATTCTGGCTTAGAAGAAACCTTTCAGAGTCCTTGATTGGAGGGATTTACTATGGCCACAGGTCTCCTCTTGGTTTTGGGGAGCCCGGACCGGTCCGTTTTGCTCGCAGCCAAGACGGAAGGGCGATCCTGACCGAAGTCGAAGACGTTTCTGAAGAGCTGGCCTTCAAGAGAGAAGTTCTGTTGTTGGGATCCAATCAGTATGCGAGAGGCCTCACGTCCATCTTTACTTTCTCAGGGGGAAGTCTTGATTCGGTCTCTGGTGCCTTCCACAATTTGCTGCGTCATTTCCTCCAACCGCCTGCTCCGACTGGCTCAGAGTCGAGTTTTCCCTGGGTGGAATACAATGCTTATTTCGCCTATGACCTGGGATTTAACGCCAGGAAATTAAAACGGGATGTAGACATTGCGGCAGAACTGGGAGTCGAGGTCTTCATTGTTGATGCCGGTTGGTGGGAGAGTGCCCTCAAGAAATGCGATATCGTCACCGACTTCAGTGACTACCTCGTCCATGTCGGAAATTACACGCCGGACCATACGTCACGTTTTCCGGCGGCAGAAGTGTCGTTTAAGGATTTCTCAAACTATGTTCATGCCAAGGGTATGAAGTTTGGCCTGTGGGTCTTTCCCTTCAACGTCGATTTGACTCACAACACCGGTTGGGACCCGTCCTGGCTTGCGGAGGACGGTAAGCATCTGTGTGCCGCTCACAAGCCCGCCTTCGAATGGGTCCTCAACCAGATCAGCCGGTTGGTGCGGGAATACCAGGTTGATTTCTTGAAGTTCGATTGTGAATCTGCTCCTCGCTGTGTCAATCCGGATCACGAGACGAAGCGTCAGGTTGGAGCCAGGACATACGTCATTACTGCCCACCAGGGTTACAATGACCTCATCCGCGCGTTACGAGAGAGGCATCCTGCGGTTGCTATGGAGGCTGGTCCTCTCCTCGGCCACGTTGAAGCCTCCACCGATGACTGGGAACTCTCTCCTGAAGGGGGTCGGGCTGAGATGCAGAAAGCCCGCTTCGTGAAGATACCCCAGTATACAGGCCAGTACCTCATGCGGAAGCCTGCCCGGAAAAGGGGAATGAGTGAAGAGCACTACCTCAGCTACATGAATTACGTGGTTCGGAGCAATATCTTGGGACACATCATTTTGAGCAGTGAGCTTTCGAGCTGGAGGCCGCGTTTCCGTTCGATCGTCAAACGGCATATTCAGATTTACCGGGGTTTCCGCCATGTTCTGACAGGAGATACTTACGAGCTAGCCTTTGATCGGGATTGGGAAGGGCTTCAATTTCATGATCCTCAGTCCGACAATGCCGTGGTCTTTGCTTTCAAAAAGGCAGAAAGGAATCCCCAGCATCGTTTCGTTCTGTGTGGTCTGCAGGCTGAAACTACTTATCGAGTATCCTTCGAGGACCGAAAGGAAGTCTTGAATGTGACGGGCAAGCAACTCATGAGCGACGGGATCTCCTTGGACCTTCCCCTGGCCGAGACATCGGACATGATCTACGTCCAGCCAGATACTCGATCGCCCCACGCTTCTCGCCCAGGGAAGCTGGCCTCGAGAACCCTGCAAGAAGAAGGCGGGCCAACCTTTGATCCCACGACTTTTCGTCAAGGCGAGGCGGTCGAAGGCAAACAACTTACCGGCAGCGCCTCGGACTCCTTGAAAACATATTTCGCTCCCTACCTTAAAGGTGCGGACGAAACTGGGCATGTTGCTGTCTTTAGAAACGGAAGTGACTTCGATCCAGAAACCTATGACTTAGGTTTCGACGGAAACGTCGGAACACTCCACGTGCCCTTGGCCAGGCTCTCGGAAACCTGCCCGAGATGTGTCACGAAACAGAATTATTGTGAGTCGAGGATCTGGAATTGCCAGGAATGCCCTCGCTCAAAAACGAACCCGGGGCATCCTGATTCCGATCATGATTCCTTGCCCGACTAATGGGAGGAATTCTATGAACACGACATGGACCCTTTGGAGGACAGTGATGGTGATGGCTTGAACAATTATGTTGAGTACTGGCATATGACCAATCCTTTGTCCAAGGACACCGATTCGGATGGATGGCCCGATGCTCTCGAGATCGGGTCTTTTGAGACTGACCCGCTTTGCCCAGAGCCGGAGATTCAGATCTTATTCGTGGATCCGGCTTCGAGCTGTCGCAGTGATTGCGGAACGCGTGAACGACCCTCCAGCAGCCTTCAAGCTATACTGGGCTCCAGGAGAATGGCGGCTAAGACGCTAGTTCTTGTAGCCACAGGAGTTCTGAATGAATCCGTGGAATTAGCGGGACAACTTCCTCACGGCTCCTTTGTCGGCTTGTTCGGCGGGTTCGATCCCGGGACCTGGACGAGAGGAAACGGACAGACGATTTTGCAGGGGATGAACGACAAGCATGCGTTCTGTTTGAGCTCGCGGTTATCGAAGTCGAGTCGCATTGTTGTTGAGTGCTTCACCCTGGTTGGTGGAGTGTCGATTGACGGGACCGGCGACTCGCCTATGCGGGTCAAGTTATCTCGAAATCGAATCATAAACTCACCTGAGGGAGCGGGAGTGGAAATCCTGCGGAATCCAAATGGCCAGGTTCATTTGATCAACAATTATATCGCGGGCAACAAAGCCGGGGTATTGAGTACACCAACCTGCCTTCTGGTTCTAAACTGCACAATTGTTGACAATGGTGGCCCGGGCATCCATGTATCAGACGAAGCCTCGGGCAGGGAGACCGCTTGGTCCACCAGTATTAACAATATCCTTTGGAACAATGCGGTTGATTTGTCTGGTGTGACATCGGTCGCAGCCACCATCTGCAGGAATGATCCCCGATGCGCTTCTACCGACCCTGAACTGATGAAAGGTTCCCCTGAAATCTCATCCACTTCACCTGCCCGAGATGCCGGTATTTACCCTGTGGGTGAGATTGAGCTTTTCTTCGACCTGGAAGGACACTCACGAGTCGTGGGTAAAGGAATAGATCTCGGCGCAGTCGAGATCCGGAAATGAACAAACTGATGCCCATTGAGTCGTCAGGCCTGATTTCTTCTCATGCATGAGACGCCTATGCGTGTGGCTATCTGCCGTATCTTCTTCTGTCTCCTGGCCCTGTTGATTGCAGATGATGGGTCTCCTGCCGAGAACAAGAGCAGCGCAAATATCCTGCTCATCACCGTGGATACCCTTCGGGCTGACCGGTTGAAATGCTACGGTTATTCCGCGGCCTCGACGCCGGTAATGGATCAACTGGCGGCTGAAGGTTTTCGATTTGAACGAGCTTACGCCCAGGTCCCCCTTACCCTTCCCTCTCACTACTCAATTCTTAGCGGAACCTACCCTTTCTACCATGGCGTCCGCGACAATTCGCAACCCGTCCGAAACGGACCCACCTTGGTCAGCGAGGTTCTGCAGCGGAACGGTTATCGTACGGGTGCTTTTGTGGGATCGTTTATCCTTGATTCCCGGTTCGGATTGAAGCGAGGTTTTGACCTCTACGGTGACGATTTCGATGTTGCGCGCGCTCACGGATCGGACCTCAGTCATATCGAGCGCCCAGCCGAGGAAGTAGTCCAAAAAGCACTCCGGTGGATCACCGAGAGCAAAGGAAAGTTTTTCGCCTGGGTCCATCTGTTCGATCCTCACGATCCGTACTCGCCTCCCGAACCATTCAAATCCCGGTTTGCCCACTCCCCCTACGACAAAAAGATCGCCTACGTGGACTACGCGATTGGAATTCTGGTCAATGCGATTGCCCCGGGATTCGTGGCAACTCCAATGTCTGTTGTGGATGGGGTCAATGAGCTGGAGACCGATGGGTTCAGGAAGAATTATGTTGAAGGCCACCACCTTCCTCTAAGATGGGCGGGTCAGCCGGAAGAGACTGCAGGCGTAGCCTGGTTTCTCGCTGGTCCTGATGCTTCTTACATCACAGGCCAAGTTCTGACTGTTGACGGATGATTGACCATTACTTTCTGAGATGGGAGAGCTCTTTTATGAAAATGCGGGCTTGGGTAGCCTCGGTTACTGCGCTCTTGGCAGTAACCGAGGGCATTTGTAACTTTTTGAAAAGCCCACGATTGATTCAAGAAGCAAATCAATCGTGGCTACCCCTGCCATTTTCATCTGTGGTGGTGAACTTGAAAAGGTCATGGGGCACTCTCTTGAAAATCGTTCTCGTCGTCGCTCTCGTCCTCGACAAGGACCTTTTCGAGTACGACGACGAGAACGAGGAGGAACCGCTGGATCTTACATCTATCACCTCTTAGCGCGTCATGCTCCCATTTTCATGTTACGTGGTGCCCCTGGAAGGGGCATGAATGGCTTATATGAAGATTGAGGCGGTGGACTTCTTTTACCTTTCCATGCCGGAAGTCCTGGATATTGGTGACGGCAGTCAAGATGCTCTTCTGGTCCGCCTGCGCGCCGGAGAATACGTGGGGTGGGGAGAATGTGAAGCCTCGCCCCTGGTTTCGATTGCCGGTTTCGTCTGCCCCCCCTCGCATAGTGCCTGCAAACCGGTCAGTGCGTCTGTACTGGGGCAGCAGATAGACCGTGTTAGCGACATCGCCCGAATCGGCGCACTCGTGCAATCTGATAGCTTCGATCTTCTTCAGGCTCCTCATACCTTCTCGGGCATCGATATTGCCATGTGGGATTTGTTAGGAAAAAGATCGGGCAAGCCTATCTACCAATTGCTGGGATATCCATCAGCTTACCCTAAGACCCCTTACGCTTCACTGCTCTTTGGTGACGAAGCGCAGGAAACCCTGCGGAAGGGTCGTCGTGTTAGAGAACGGGGATTTGTCGCTGCCAAGTTCGGGTGGGGCCCCTTTGGCAAAAGAACGGTCCAAATGGATGAAGACCAGCTCCATGCAGCACGGGAGGGGCTTGGAGAAGATGGAGTTCTTTTTGTGGATGCAGGCACTGTCTGGCTGGACAATGTTTCGGCAGCCCTCGAACGGGCAAGGGCCCTTCGCGAGTGCCGGGTGGTCTGGCTTGAGGAGCCATTTGTTTCAGGCGCTCTCAGCGCTTACCGCCAACTGGCAGCCTCCAACCATGGTATCAGTCTGGCCGGCGGCGAAGGTTGCCACGACTATTACCAGGCGAAGAACATGATCGACGGCGCCGCATTGAGTTTTGTCCAGATTGACGCTGGTCGGGTGGGAGGAATCACAACTGCCAAGAGAATCGCGGAGTATGCCCAAGACCGGAATGTAGTGTTTGTCAATCACACTTTTACTTCACACCTCGCATTGAGCGCTTCTTTGCAGCCTTATGCAGGCATTCAGAACCACCACTGGTGCGAATATCCGGTGGAATCTCAGCCATTGGCCGCGAGATTGACCCGGAGGCAGTTGCTTCCTGATGGAAATGGCGAAATTCATGTTCCAAATGAGCCCGGTCTTGGCGTGGAACCCAATCTGGATACCCTCCAGCAGTACCTTGTGGATGTCAACATATCGGTGAAGGGCAAAGTCCTCTATCAAACCCCATCAATATGAAATGAAAAAGCAGGTTTGGTTTTGCTGACCATGATGGAGAAAAACACATGAAGCGCAGTGAGTTCCTCGCGGCCTGTTGGGTTGTCCTCGTCTTCTTGGGGAGCATTCCGGCTTTCGCTATTGATTTTGACATCGCCCCGTTCGCCCGGCGTTGCTGCTTGGTAGACAAGCCCATGTTTCCGGTGGTCTTTGATTATGCTGAGGCGCAACGGGTCGGCACAGGAACAGAGAAGGCGGCAGATGGCCGTTTTATATATGGGCTACAGTGGGCTGAGGAACGAGACATCAAAGAAGTTCGATTGCATTTTCGCGCAGGGAGCGAACTCCAGCCTGCGGCGGTGCAATACTGGTTCCGCTACTGGC